>JASFNW010000032.1:0-38532 GCA_050116835.1 Desulfobacterales bacterium | reverse complement strand
AACAGGAAAAGGAGCAGCAATAAACCGAAACAGACTTTGGGATAACTCAAATACATGTTCAATTTAATTTGCATAGTTAAAACTCAATTCTGGATTTCTTGAGTTTTTGTTCGTGATACGAATCGATCGCTATCGAACCGATTACCATTCAACTGCCGTAAATTTTAAACCTGCCATATAAAGTGCCTGTCGGATCATATAATCCCAGCGTATCTCCTTCTTGAAAAATGGTAAAATACGCTTTTATGCCAAGAATTTTGAAGTAAAATCTGTCTTTGGAAATCCACCATTTTCCTTGAAAATCCAGTTCTTTTGCGGCTGAAAGCGTCAGTCGTCCGTCTTTAGAGCAGGACAGAACCAGCGACTCTTCACCGGGGAATAAGCCGTTATTAGGTGCAGTCCATTTGCTACCATTTGCCAGGAGCTTTTTGAGATCTTCCGTTGAGAGCCTGACACCTTTTGCCGCTTCGATCGACGGATCGTCACCGATTTGGGTTTCTCCGGCTGCCGACAGGATCAGCCATAACAGCCGGCCGATATGATGACCCATCGGCCTTTCCCCCGGAACATCCGTGTTCACCCGGTGAACCACAACCAGTTTCCGATAAGGCAGTACAAAAACCCGATGCCCTCCCCAGCCGGCAGCATAATAGCTGTGCGCTTTGACGTTTACATTCGACAGCAGACCGTTATTAACACCGGTCCACCACATATAGCCGTAACCGCCGTCGAAACCTCTTTTAGAATGGGTGGCCGTGCTTTCCTTTACCCAGCCAGGCGAGACAATCTGCTGATCACGCCATTGACCTTCACGTAAAAACAGAAGCCCAAAGCGAGCCAGATCCCGGGCGCTGACCCGGAAAAGGTAATAACGGTGCGGAGAATAAGGGGAGTTCGGGTAATCTGCGCTGTTCAAATAGCGACAATAGCTGACGTCAAAATCTTCCATTTGAAGCGGTCTTGCAAAGCGCGTTTCAAACTCCTTGAAGATACCGGTTCCGGTTTCCTGCTCGAAAATGGTGCCGAGCGCATTGAAATCCCAGTTGTTGTAATACCAGAAGGTGCCGGAAGGGTGGCTGTGGCGTTTGGGGCGCATTTTTTTCATTAGTGCATCTTCTCCCAATGCCGGAATGTAAATGCCGGAACGTGCTCTAATCAGATCACCTATGGTGGCATTTTTTTCTTCAGCAGTCAGCGAAAGTTCCACGCGGTCGATACCTAAATCTCCCATCGTCTTTGACAGATCGATATTGCCTTCGTCAACGTGGACTCCGATCAGAGCGCTCATCAGGCTTTTGCGCATGGAGTGACACTGAAATTTTCGGGTGATGTCGCCCCAGGCGTCGACCACCACGCCGTCATCGACGATTATCACGGCAGCCGAGCCGATCTTCTTTGAATAGGCGCGAGCCTCAGCGAGTTTTTCCGAAGACCACCCCAGTTGTTCGGGGGTTTCCGCCTTGTGCCAATTTTTGCCCGGATACAATTTGCCGCTTTGGCCTTCGTAAGGAATCCATTTCGGAGACGTCTGGCATGCAGACAGCAAACTAAATATCAATCCCGCTATCAGTAGTCGTCTAAACCCAATGGTCTTTTTGATAAGATATTTATGTTTAAACATATTATCCTTCTATGATTTCGATGTTTGCTTTCTAAATTTCATTATAGTATTTCCTTATCTTGTCGGCAGAGCGTCACCGCGAACCGGTGACTCGGTATTTTAATTGCGACTTTCCAGGCTGCCCGATCCGCTGATTTTGCTGGTAATGCGAGGATGACCTTTATAGAAGACATCGCCGCTTCCAGAGATTCTAGCGTACAGGGTTTCAGTTGCGTTGATCTTGCAATCGCCGGCTCCGCTGACTTTCAAGGAAACATTTCTCGTAAGCATGTCAAATGCATTAATCTTACCGGATCCGCTGATTTTCGCGTCATGCCGATTTGCTTTGCCGGATAAGTTCATGGATCCGGATCCCGAAATTTTTGTTTCCAGGTCTGTCACTTCTAGCTCTAAGGCTATATCTCCGGACCCGCTAATGTCTGCGTAAAAATCGTCGCACACGAACCGGTTCTTGCCGATAACCTCTCCGGAACCTGCAATAGCAATACCTTTCAGATTCGCAACCGTGATATTGAACTCCAATGTGGTCGGTCTGAGATTATAATTTTGCTCGGAGATAATCAGTTCATCATTTTGGACATCGGTTTCAATCAGAGGCAAAATATTGTCATCGGTTAGAATGGTAACCGAATGCTGCCGGCCTTGTGATAATACAACCCGGCCGATGCCTTTGAGTTTGATGGTTTTGAATTCAGCGACCTGCCGCTCTTCGGTGATGACCTCACCTGAACCCCTGACCGACTCTTTGCCGCATCCGTTTAAATCGACAACGATGCAGCCGGATAGCGTCGCGGTAACTAAAATCAAAATACCCATTAGACTTATGAATCTGGTTTTCATTTTATCCCCCTTTTTTAGGATATCGTTTTTTGGGACATGAAAATTTTGCTGGATGTTATGCCCGCAAAGCTTTATGGGCGAGATATACTGATGCAGTCTTAAAATGTAATTAGCAAGGGATATGCCAGCTGTACGGCACGGGATTCGGATTTATGAGAATTACGGCTTTAAGCGAAAAGCAAATTTGATGAGGGTATCGTAACCTCTAATATGCGCGTAAAAGCGCATTGTTCAAGGATCGAGGAGGGAAGAGCACCCTATCATGTGGAAGGCGATATCAATGTGATCGTTTTTATGGGTGCCGGTAAATATAGCCTATTTGATAATTGATAAATGGGTGTACGCAGATGATACATCAGCTGTACGCCAGCGAACATTTTTAAATTTTAAAACGAGCCATCACAGATTCGTTATTAGCGGTTTATAAAATCTTCGATTATAGGAGCCAGATCCATAAAGTTTTCCTGCATTTCTTTGTCTAAATTTTTGGCTTCACCATTTGCATAGGCAGGTCCGAATTGGGTATGAATGGAGATATTGTTTTGTTCACAATATCGTCTAAGGGATGGTTTGATCATATTGGCAATTAAAAACGCATTAATTCCGGCACCCCATTTGAAATGGGGGCCATCTCCGCCGCTGTCGCCCATGATAATAACTTTTTTGGATGAAAGATTAAAAGAACACATAGCCGTTTCGGTATTTTTGCTCTTATCCGTCGTCTCAAAAAGATCGTAGACATGTGCAGGGTCAGTAGCAACTGCTGGGTAGCTGACCATTGGGTGAGCGGATAGCAGCGGCACCGGTGGCAGCAGTTTTTTTGCGAAAATCCTTTGAAAATAACCGATCATGCCAGTGGTGTTGATCATAAACAGGATATTACGGCTGCAGCACCACTCGATAAGTTCAGGTACGCCCCTGTAAGTTGTGAATGACGAATCCAAATACTGATCCATCTGTTTTTCGGTGATCGGGCCCGGTAACAAATGCTGTATTTCACGGGCGGCCTCAACAAGTGAAATGATGTTGCCGGTATACTTTTTAAAGATGGTTTCTAATTTCGAGCCAAGTTGTCGATAGTTAAAGGAAATAAAATCAAACGGACCGCAGGGGGCAAGGCACTCGTTCCAATCTGATGAGATGAGGGCTTTATAATTTTTGTTTGCATGCTGCATTTCGGAAAATGGCTGTATTTATACTATGGTTATTTTGGTACGGAGGTATTTGGGTGGATATGTGACTATAGTATTCTAATTCTGTCAAGAGATTCAGTACTCAACTGCGCATAAAATTGAACACAACGGCTTTGTCATATTCATCAAATGAGCTGGGTCTTAGCAGACTACCGGGCCTACAGGTCATCAGAGTTAAGCTGTTACCATCAATTTCATAAATGCCCAGCAGCGTTATTCCGTGCTGAACCTGAATGTGAGTATCACTGAACTTTAGATCAATTTTCTTTAGTAAACAATTATTATTTAGACTAAATTTTCCAATATACCACATGGATAAATCTTCACGGATCAGATAAAATTGATTTGCATGAACGGTTAAGGTCCAATCGATGAGCGGTTTTTGGATATCACGCCCCACCCAGGTGCCCTCCAGACCCGTGTAATGGTTACATCCAATCAACAATATACTACCCAAACAAAGGATCAAAATTAAATTTTTCAGCTTGGATTTCATTGATCGTTTTCTCCTGACATTATTCTGGATCGGCATTTGGTAAAAGTTTGGCTGGCTGCAATTTGATTCGTGTTTTCCAGTAACAAATAACCATTAACGAATAACTAACAGTTCTTTGAACTGTTGTTGCTTTAGGCCGCCTTGGCCAGCATTGAAGACCGTAACGGTATTTGGGCTCGCAGTTTCTGATTTAGCATTTTTAAGTAATCCGCTTTTCTACCGCCAAAATTTTCTGCTAGGTCCTTGGCTAACCAGATATTAAGTCGTGCTTTTTCTCTTAAGGACATTTGATTCATCCCATTTTTTCAATTTTAAATGTAGATATTTTCACAGAAGAAGAAAACCTTGTTTACTCGCACCTGCTGACAAGTAAAGCAAAGCGTGTGCCAAAGAAAAATGCCTAAAATAAAAAATGTCTAAAATGCCTAAAATTAAATAAAAAAAATTAGGTCGACATTGAGTTTCAATTGTTATTCTATTTTAAAAGAATTGTATTTACCCAAACTGAGTGAACGCTAATGAAACAAATAGTGTTCGATAGCGGACAAGTAAATACTGTGGGCTCTATAATTTTTAAGAAGGCAAATCGACAAGAGATACTAAAATCTATGATTTTAACAGAGATGATTGTTTTGACATTACTGATGGGATGTATGATGTTAATTTGAAAAGTATTGTTCGGGGGGGGCAATTTTGGAAAGAAACGATGATTACAAAAAATTGGCTGACAGCTATTTTGATTTTCTGGCCGAGCGCTTTCCGGTTATGTGCGCCAGCGATGAATTTGATTTTCTGCCAAGAGCTGAAAATGCCGCCCGACACTATGACAAACTGGATCAAATCGAAGCAGGCACAATTGAAGAATCCATCGATACATTAAGAGATTTTCAGCAGCAATTTAAAAAGATCGATGATGAAAGCGAAGATCTCGAGCGTTTCATCGATATCAAATTACTGCAGGCCAATGCAGCCGGCATATTGATCGAGCTGGATATCAAACGTTCCTGGCAATACAATCCATTATTGTATTTGAAGATTGGTTTTATTGGCCTGGACCATGCTGCGAACAAACCGGCTGAAACTTCACAGGAAGTTGCCGAAAGAGCATTATCAAGACTTTCATCAATACCGAATATACTCAAACAGGGTATCGAAAATATTCGATCTGTGCCTGAGACCTATTATCAGGCGGCATTGCGGATGGCACAAGATTGTCGGCAATACCTGGGCGAAGTTGCAAAGACACTGTCAAAGCGATTTGACCATCATCAAGATAGGCTATTCAAGTTTGTCCATGATGCTGAGGAAGGCCTTAAAAAATTTCACCAATTTTTAGCTGCCCAATCTCCTGAGTCCGACCGCCAGTTTGCCGTTTCGACTTTAGAGACCTCTTTAAAGGACCATTTTTTGTCAGCGCATTCACCGAAGGACATTTTTGCCATCGCCATTGAAGAATGGCACCGGATTTTAGATCAACTGCAACATTTGCGGTCCCAAATAGATGGGACCAAAACCTGGATTCAGCTCTATCATGCTTTTGCCCCTTTTCAAGTTCTGGAAAGCGGAATTGTTGCCCTATATGCAGACGAGATTCAACGGTTACAGGCATTTTTCAGTCAAAACGGTTTTAGTGAAGAATTGCTCAGTGCGCCGGTCAAGATTGAATACACACCCACCTATCTTAAATCGGTTAGGAGCTCGGCCTCTTTTGCAGCCGCATTTAGCCGGGATCCGCAGGAAGAAAGCTATTTTTATATTTCGACAAATTTTCCACAGCATAACAGTAAAGGAACTGACCAGCATCTTCAAAAGCGCTTGAATCGTGAATTCAAAATGCTCACAGCGCATGAGACCATCCCCGGGCACCATTTCCTGGATTCTTTCCGCCGTAGGCTTGCAAATCCGATTCGTCGTCAGATCGAATCGCCATTATTTTATGAAGGCTGGGCCTCCTATGCCGAGTCAATGTTAATTGAATACGGATATTTAAATGATCCCCTGGAAGCGCTTGTCAGTCTGAAGCGAGAATTATGGCGGTCGGCGCGCTGTCAAATCGATGTGGGATTCACAATTGGAGAGCTTTCTGAACCTGCGGCCATTGATCTGTTAACCACCTGCGGGTTTGATCCAGCGGAAGCAACTAGACAATTGGACCGCTTTCGCTTAAATCCAGGGTATCAGTTATGTTATTGTTACGGCAGTTATGAATTCAAGCAATTAAAAAATAAATACGGCCATCTTTTTGAAAGTAAAGATTTCTACAGATTTCTTTTAGAGGGTGGTGAGCTTCCGTTCGATTTGATTGAACGGCGATTTGAAAAAAGACATCAAAAGGAATAAATGGTGGAAGATTTTAAAGGCTTCCATTCAGAGTGGAATCTGGAGGCAATTATATCGTTCAAGAAAAGATTCCTTTATCGCTCTGGGCGGAAGAAATGCCGGTGCTGGAAAGTGAATAAATTTTTCTTAAACCATTCCAGACAGATTTCCGATTATTCATTTATTATTTCAATGTTTCAGCCGTCTTAAAGGACAGCCTTTTTGTGTGCGAACGATTTTGCTCCTCCATCCAATGGCCGCTGTCTGATACGCGAATGCGCCAGCGGTAGCTCTCGCCAGGTTTCAAAATACCGGCCGGTATGGTGTGGGCGGTCATATTCTGGGTTCTGCCCCTGCGGTAAATTTGCTCTCCGGTGCTGTCGTAAATTTGAAAAAGGTAGTAAACGGGCGCATCGAAATATTTCACCGAGCCCCATGAGAAAGTCGGTGTTTTCAGATCGATCGTTTCTCCTTCTGCCGGAGAGAAAGTGCTAATGTCCGGCAAGGGAATTGGCCTGAGGACCGATTGCGTATCGATCGCAGAGCCCATGCGGTTTCCACTGGTAACGGTAAATTTATAAGTTCCCACCCTGGGAGATCCCGGCATCACCATAAAAAAATCATTTGCGCTGGGCCAAAAGGTAAAATCGTCTTTTCGGACGGGAAGCACGCCTTCCGGTCCGGTAACCTTTATAGAGTCAATGTCGTCGGGCAGTTTGCCGTCAAAACTCTGCCCGATGATCACATCCAGCACGGTAATGAATTCATCAGCGGCATTGCGGATATTGACCACGCCGGCGATAACCGGGATCGTGGGCAATAATGCGGGATCAATCATTTTCCGTATGTCATTTTTATCAAACCATCTGCCGGCAGCCATTACGCCCAGAGGATTTTTTAGATGCGAAATATCAGCGAGCGGATTTTTTTCGAGCAAAATAAGATCAGCCCGTTTGCCAATTTCGATGGTTCCAAAATCATCACGTCCGGTCATCGCAGCCGCGACTCTGGAAGCATTGACGGTTGCGGTCCGAATGGCTTCGTATGGTGAAAAACCGTTTTCGGACAGCAGGCGCAGCTCTTCGTGAATCGAAAATCCAGGCACAACCCCCATGCCGCCGGTGCCGGCGTCTGTTCCCAATACCAGAAGCACATCCGCTTCGTGCAGTGCGATTAACAGCATTTTATCGATTGCATATTTTAGGGGCGCAAAATCTTCACCTCCTTTAAACAGCAACTGGTGTTTTTCCTTCCCCTGGAGCAATGAATTGATATAATGCTGGGGCAAATATGCACTTGTGGGTTGACCTAAAAACGTTTGCGGTTCAAATAGTTTTTGAATGATGACTTCATCCAGGTACAACGTTGTGCAAACGCTGATTTTTTTGGCAGCCAGCTTTTTGACAATCGTCTGTATGTTTTCATGATAAACTTGTTTCAGTTCGTTGTATTCGAAGTCGAAAGAAGAATGATATTGCCGGTAAATCGCCTGTTTTAAATAGGGAAACCACTCTTTGGGTTTCAGCGCTTTATACCTATCAAAATTAATCAACTCCCAGAGAAGTTCTTCAATATGAGCAATTTCATTCATGCCTTGGGCAATGATGCCATCTAATCCTACTGCAAATGGGATATGGCCGACCGTATATAATTTTTGCTCTTTGGCCAGCACCATCGCTTTATTAAAGTCAGGGGCAGAAAAATATGAATATAGTTTGATGCAGTCGTAACCGGATTTTCTCGTTAAAATACGTTGTGGTGCATCTTTTTCATAACCCTGAATGATCGGACTGGCGGAATAAATAGTTGGACCCATTCGTTTGCCGGCCTTGATTTCATCGCGCCACTGCAGCATAAAATCGCGTCCGTCCAGATCTCTGACCGTTGTAACGCCATTGGCCAGATACAAATTCAGGTGGGGCAGGGGCCATTCACCGGTCAAATGTACGTGCATATCTGCAAGGCCGGGCATCAAATAAGCGCCATTGCCATCAATTACTTTCGCTTTTTGGGGTATTTTTAATTTATCTGCCTTGCCGATTTTATAAATTCGATCTCCTTTAATCAACACCGATTGATTCGGGATGACCGTCTCTGCTGTCATGGGAACCAGGCGCACGTTTTTAAAGGCAACGAGTTTTTCGGAATCAGAACACCCCGCAGCAATCAGAATGGTTAAGATAAGGACCCACAATGATTTTGGTAATTTCATTATTAACATCCGAAGTTCTTCGTCAGGATTTGTCGAATAACAATCATTTATGAATGATGTCCAAATTTACTCATAGCGCAATGATTCCAACGGGTTGGCCCGGGCAGCCGTTATCGTTTGAGATATGACCGCTGCAAATCCCGCTATAAGTGCTCCAATACCCACCCAGATGTACGCGTAAGGATCAAAAACGGCCTTTGCTGAATTGGCATATCGATCCTGTGCAAGAAATTTAATGATCGCATAAAAGGTCGGGAATGTTATCAAAATGGCGATAACGATCTGGCGCACAAAATCCGTTAAAAGAGATCGAATAATTTGAGCAGCTGAAGCGCCATGGGCTTTTCGGATAGCGATTTCCTTTGTTCGAATCTGCGCCGAATGCGAAGCTAAACTGACCAGACCCAAACAGGAAAAAAAGATGGCGATCAACCCGATGGAGCCCGCTAAAAAGGCCCACTTTTTCATTCCGAGAAGCCATTCACTTAATCGTTGTGTCAACAAGGTATATTTGATTGGAAGATCGGGTTCGAAAAGCTGTAAGCGGTTGTCGATAAAGTTATACACCCGGGCAACGGATGTATTGGATATTCTTATATACAGAACGTTGAGATAATTGAAATTCAGGTACAGAATGCTGGGGGATATTTCGGAAAAGAGATTTTTGAAATGAAAATCTTTTACAACACCGATAACAGCGCCCTGTTTGCCTCTGAAAGTTACTTTATTTCCAATCGGGTATTTCCATCCAAGTTCTTTTGCAGCAGATTCATTGATGATGTAGTTGGCACCGTCTGCTCGATCGAGTGAAAAACTTCTTCCCTTGATTATGTTCATTTTTAGCAATTCAACAAAATTGTAATCCACGCCATAGACGTTCATGGTGATACTTTTTTGTCCGGAAAGCGTTTCCTGAATGACCTGCCCCTCGCTATTCCAGTCTACCGGAATCCAGGTAGCAGCAGCAACCGACTGAATATCCGGGTGGCGCTTCAGGTCCTGTTTAACAGGTTTGAGCAAGGCGTTATGATAATTTCTGCCCAGGTCGACGAGTAACACGTTATCTTTTTCAAAGCCCAGATCGAGGTTAGAGAGAAATTTATTATAATCAAGCACGGATAATGCAATTAAGACCGCGAGAAGAGAGGCAACAAATTGGGTTATGACGAGCACCTGACGCAATCGCGTTCCCCCCTTGCCGGTGAGCATACCGCCTTTGAGGATTTTAACAGGGTCCAAGCGGGATAAAAATATGGCCGGGTAACACCCCGCTAGAAATCCCACCAGCACGGTCACACCGATTAACTCAAAGAACAACAAGGGATTCTCCCAGAGTCCAGGATATGTACGGGCCGGATCCTGTGTCATCATAAAGTTAAATAAAGGTTCTATTATCTCATAGATGACGAGTGCCAGCGGAAATGCGAGCAGGGACAGCAAAACAGATTCACCTAAAAATTGCCATCTTAGCTGTGTCTGGGTACCACCGACGACCTTACGAACACCGACCTCTTTTGTTCGTGTCAGGTACTGGGTTGTTGCCAGGTTGATGAAATTAAAACAGACGACAGCCAGTAACACGATGCCGATGATCAGGGTCAGATAAATAATGAAGCGGGAATTTTGGCGCCACAATCCCTGTATATGAGCGGATTCGAGATGCAATTCCGAAAAGGGCTTAAGATACATTCCAATTGGGGGAGGCCTTAATTTTGATCCGTGTTTTTCTATGACCCTGTAGAGCTTTTGTTTCAGTGCTTCGGAGGAGTGTGTTCGCGTTGATAGCTTTACAAATGTGGCGCAATTGATATTCCAGTTTTTTTGCCAGCCGAATGAACTTAATGAGACCAGCGAGTCAAAGGGTAGACTCGAGTTTAAAGGCGCGTCTTTAGCCACTCCGGTAACGACAAAAGCGGGAAAACTGCCAAGGGTTAGTCTTTTGCCGGTGGGATTTTCTTTCCCAAAATATTTTCGCGCAGCTGTCTGGGTTAATACGATCGATTGAGGTTCGGCCAGGACCGTATCCGGATCACCGGAAATCAATTCGAACGAAAAGAAGGAAAAAAAGTTCGGATCGACCGCCCACACAGTACTTTCCTCGGCATAATACTTTTGGCCTCGAGTTCGAATAACCCACCGTTCGGTTTGAATCCACCGCAAAGCGCTTTTTATCTCCACTAATTCATCGCGAAGATAGGGAAGTAAGGGCGCCGGAATTTTGGCGGTGTGGTGTTCACCTTCTTTGTCTGAAGGCAGCACCTGAATGAAGCTGAAAATCTGGCCGACGTCCTTGTGAAATGCATCAAAACTGAGATGAAACTCAACAAAGGAAGCAATCATAAAAAAAACCGCCAGTCCGATGGCAAGACCGGTGATATTGATGATCGCATATCCTCTGTGGTGAAGGATATTTCGAATGGCGGTTTTAGAATAGTTGGAAAACATGAAATACGACTCAGGGCGCCGGGCATAGGGCGCCAGGCAAATATTAAATGATGATAATTCTTTTAATAAGCTGAACTATAAATACTGGGTATTTAGCTCCCTATTCGTATCTGAGTGAAACCACCGGATTCGCCCGCGCAGTCTTCATGGCCTGATAACCGACCGTCAGTAAGGCGATTATGAGAGCCAGCGCAGTAGATGTCAGAAACGGGGTTACCGTAAGCGTTAAGTGAAAGGCATAATTCCTCAGCCAGTAATTCAGGGCAAAATAGGCAACCGGCCAAGCAATCAGATTGCTGATCAGCGCCAGTTTAATGAACTCAACGGATAACATCATGATGATTCGTAGTGTAGTTGCACCGCAGGCTTTGCGAATGGCGACCTCTTTGGTTCGCTTTACTATGGTATAAGCGGACAGACCAAACAACCCCAGACAGGAGATCAATATCGCTATAATAGTGCTGCAGATGAACAGTTGCCTCATCATTTTCTCCAAAGCGTACATTTGATTCAACGCTTCGGTCAGAAACTCAGGCTCGAAAGCATAATCCGGATCGACACGGTGCAAATTGTCTGTGATAAACGAAAAGATTTCCTTCACATTTCCAGGCAAAATTCTGAGGACAAGTATTCTGGTTTCTTCGGGAGCCATTTTAAGGACGAGAGGTTCTAATTCATATTTCAAATTGTTGAAATAAAAATTTTTTACGACGCCGATGATACGCCCGTCGTGGTTCCACATGGTCAATCGCTTTCCAATCGGCTCTTTGAGCCCCATCTGCCGGACAGCCTCCTCATTCACCAGCAAACCGGAAGGCGGTTGCGGTGAGGTCTTTTGTGGAAAGTTTGTGCCCTGCAAGATCTGTATTTGAAACGTGTCAATAAAATCCTCATCCACGGATCCATGATACATCCGAAGCCTTTTGCCGGTTGAATTGCCTTCCCATTCTGACAGCTCTTCTGAGGGCCCCCGCCAGTTTGGAAGATTCAGTACAGCGGTGACATGCGATATTCCATCATGCTGCAAAAATTTTTCCTTAAGCGAGCCGTATGCCTGTCTGACTTTTTCGGACATGGGCAGATAGAGCAGGTTTTGCGGGTTGTACCCCAGATCTTTGGTCAGCATATGTTTCAATTGTGCGGTCACACTAAAGGTGACAATCATAAGCATAATCGATATTGTAAATTGAGTGGTCACCAGGCTTTTGCGCAGTACAGTCCTTTTAGGGTTTGCAGTCATCTGGCGTCTGATGATGTTAGCCGGTTGAAGGGAAGAAATAAAAAGAGCCGGGTAGGTGCCTGAAATCACCAGGACAAGGCCGAAGATCATTAAAAAAACCATAAGCGGTATCGTGTTTTTAGGTTCAAACAGGCTTAATTCTTTTATTTCGATCAAGAGATTAAACCCCGGCAGGAAAATTTCGGCCAATATGATCGCACAGGCAAGAGAGATGCAGGTCAGAAGAATCGCCTCAGTCAAATATTTTAAGATAATCTGCATTTTACTGGCACCCATCACCTTGTGCAGTCCTGCTTCCACGATCCGGTTCTCGGATTGGGCGATTGCCAGGTTTACATAATTGACTCTAGCCGTTATCAATAGAAAGGCGGCTACTGTGAGGATTAAATAGATCACGCGAATATCATAAGGTGCTCTTAGAAAATCATAAACCAGATGTGACTGCAACCAAATCACTTTTATCGGCTGCAGTTGAAACCGTGCTTTAACGTCAGGACCGTAAATTTTTTTAGGGTAATCAGCGAGTTTTTGGTTCACCGCTTCGGGTTCAGCGTTCTTTTGCAGCATAACATAGGTGGTGTAATTAAAATGCTGCCATGGACCTCTTCTGGGGCTTGGTTTCTTGTAAAGATCAAATGGCAAAATTGCTCCTGTTGCCAGGCGCAAATGAGTATTTTTTGGGTCCTTTATCACGCCGGTTACATTAAGATCTCCCAATTCTCTGACATGCAGCTTTTTGCCGATCGGTTCTTCCTGTTTGAAAATTTTTTTTGCCAGGCTTTCGGTAAGCACAATTGAATGCGGATCACTTAGCGCATTTGTACGTTTGCCCTGCAAAAATGTAAAAGAGAAGATATCAAAGAATGAGGGATAGGTATAGTATATCGTTTCTGCTGTATTCCATTGATTCCGGTATCGGATCAAATCGCCACCGATGCGTGCCACACATACGGCATCGGATATTTCGGGATAGTCTTTTTTCAGCGCCTCCGCCACTGCTGAGGGTGTCAGCGCCGCGGGCAGTGTTTTTTCATTGTCTTCCAGGATTGTATAAACGCGGTAGATCTGATCCACATTTTTGTGAGATTTATCGCTAGTCAATTCCTCGTATGCGAAAAGAAGAATCACAATGCTGGTCGCCACCCCGATGGATAGGCCGGTGACGTTGATAATCGTGTACAGCTTTTGTCGCCGGATGTTACGCAAAGCGATTTTGAAGTAGTTACAAAACATGGTTCTTATGATTTTGGGCCGCGGGATTTAATCATACTAATTCACATTTTAAGTATCTGAGCTCATTTTAGATCATCTCAGGCCCTTTTCTTATTCATACCTGAGGGTATCTACCGGGTTGGCTTTGGCCACCCGAATGCAATGATAAGCGGCGGTTAAAAAAGCAATAATCAATGCCGACGCGGCTGTCACAAAAAACATGAGGAAGTTGATATCTGTTCGATAAGCAAAATTCCGAACCCACATATGGATAAATGCCAATGCAAGCGGGATCGACAGAAAGGAAGCCAGAGCCATCAGATACAGTATCTCTTTGAATAGCATTAAAATGATTCGGATAGCCGAAGCCCCATATATCTTTCGAATAGCGACTTCTTTGATTCTGCGCGAGGTATTAAAAGATGTCAGGCCCAGTAAACCCAGGCATGAGATGACGATGCACATAAACGAAAAAATATTGATGAGTTGATTTTGTTTTCGATCGGCATCGTAGAAGCGGTCAAATTCTCTATCGAGGAAAGAATAGACGAACGGGTAGCCGGGGTGGATCTGCTTCCAGTTTTCCTTAAGCATATCTATAACGTGGTCCAGGCGTTCCGCCTTAAACCGCACGATTACACTACCGCCGATTTTTTGCTGTAAGTTCAGCCACAGCGGTTCGATTTGATGGTGAAGAGAATAGAAATTGAAATTTTTGACGACACCGATGACTTCACCGCTAAAATCAGGGTCGTCCGGAAATCCTTTTGTGAGCCGTTTGCCTATAGGATTCTCCCATCCCATGTATTCGACAAGTTTCTCATTCACAATAACCGCATGGGTTTTGTCGGAAGGCCGATTTTTTTCAAAGTCCCTGCCTTTTAGTAGCTCGATACCCAGTGTACTCAGAAAATCATAATTAACCGCAAATCGATAAAAATTGTGTACTTCCATCCCATTTTTGCCTTCGACACTAATCAGGTTCGTCCAGGCTCGGCCGGGTCTGGTATAGGCGGTGGTGATTGAAATGATATCCGGATGACGGCGCAATTCATCCATTATGGCTGGAATCCCATCAAAGTTCGCGTCATCGTGAAGCTTGATTGAGACCACATTTTCTTTTCTAAAACCCATATCCCGGTTGCGCATATAATCGATTTGCTGGTTCATAAACAACGAGAAAGTGGCCACGGCAATTGAAATGATAAATTGGAAGGCCGCCAAGGCCCTGCGAATCAAAGATTCGCTTTTAGCGTAGCTGAGCGTGCCGCCCAGCGCTTTTACCGGCAGAATGGATGAAAAATAAAGCGCCGGATAAAGTCCTGAAAAAAGGCCGATAAAAAACCACAATCCCAGAAGGCCGTAGATAAAGAAGGTATTATTCAACAGGTCCGGTTGCAGGGAGCCATTCAGAAGCTGCTTGAAAAATGGGGCAGATATAATCAGTTCAACCAGTGCGACAGCAATCAACAGTGCGATGAATGTGGCAATGAGCGACTCAGCCAGCAGTTGAAAAACAAGGTGTTTTCGGTCAGCGCCGAGAATTTTTTTTATGCCGATTTCTCTGGCCCTGACCAGGGAGCGGGCTGTCGCCAGATTAATGTAGTTAATGCAGGCTAATACCAGGATGAAAATACCGATGGTAATAAAAGCGTATATATAAGCCTTATTTCCCGTCGGATAATCGTACCGCAGTTTGGGGCCATAGTGGATGTCCGCTAGTTTCTGGAAAATTGGATCATACGTCTGATGGTATCTATTTTCTTCATCGACAATGTATCTTTGGCGGAATGATTTGAATTTTTTCAAAAAATTATTCAGGGAAAAACCATCATCGACAAACAAAAAGGTAAAACAGTTTGCTTCCATGAGCGGCAGATTATCAAAATCCACATCGGGGGCAACCACCGATAGGCTCGCCATGGCGACTAAGGCATTTAGGCGCATGTGTGAGTTTGGCGGCATGTCTTCAATTACCGCTGTGACATCACAATCATATTTTTTGCCTATCTCTATGACTTTTCCGATCGGATTTTGATCGCCAAAATATTTTCGGGCGAGCGTTTTTGTCAAAACAAGGTTGCCTGGCTTGTCCAGGCAGGTGGTTGGATCACCGCAGATAAATTTAAATGAAAATATTTTAAATATACTTGGATCGGCCAAAGCAATTTCATCTTCGTAGAACACCTTTTCCTCGAATTTAAACAAGACACCGGAATAGGGTTTAATGCGGACAAAATCTTCAATTTCCGGATATTCCTCTTTTAAGCGCTTGCCCAACGACCAGGAAGCCATAGGATATTCAGCAGATTGATCGTCCATGGTGATTTTTATTCCCAGTCGAAAGATTTGATCTGCATGTTTATGGTACTGGTCGTAGGTCAGCTCATTTTGTAAATACATCATAATGATGATGCAGCATGCAATTCCAATGGAAAGACCGATAATATTGATGATGCTGTGAAATTTATCTCTGCGCAGCAATCTGAAAGCGAATATGAAGAAGTTGGAAAACATAAACAGTTTTGTTTTATTTGTTAAATTGGTTTTATTTGTTTGAATTGGCTGAGGCTGAGGGGAACCTGTTGCACGTTTCGCGTTGCGAGTTGTCGTTTTGCGTAATCCGTAACTCGTAACACGTAACGCATAACCCGCTAGCCCGTCACCTCCGACAGTGGCCGCATGTGGCGGTCGTATTTTTCTTTCAGGTTTTCCGTGACGATATGGCCGTCAAACAGATGGATCACCCTGTTGGCGTAATCGGCGTAGGCCGGTGAGTGGGTGACCATTACGACTGTGGTACCTTTTTCATTTAGATCGACCAGCAATTTCATGACCTCATCACCGTGGGTGGAATCCAGGTTACCGGTAGGCTCATCGGCCAGAATGACCTTCGGATCAGCGATCAAGGCTCTGGCGACCGCCACGCGCTGCTGCTGACCACCGGATATTTGTTGCGGAAAATGATTTTTGCGGGTAACGAGCTCCAACTGTTCTAAAATGTCATCGACCCGTTTTTTACGATCCTTCGCCGAAACGCCTAGATATAAGAGCGGCAGCTCGATATTTTCAAAAACAGTCAGCTCATCGATGAGGTTAAAACTCTGAAATACAAATCCAACATTGCCTTTACGCAAATTGGCCCGTTTCTTTTCAGAATATTTTGAGACTTCCTCACCCATAAAATAATATTCACCGTTTGTGGGATTATCGAGCATTCCGGCGATGTGCAGCAAAGTCGATTTGCCACATCCCGAAGGCCCCATCACGGCCACAAATTCGCCTTCCTGCACTTCCAGATTCACGTTGTTCAATGCGGTGGTTTCCACTTCCTGGGTGGTGAAAACCTTTGTAAGATTTTTCGTCTGGATCATAGTTTCTCCCGGATTCTTGCCTTAAGGTTCAAAAAATTATGCTGCTAGAGAAGAGCAAGGGATGTGCCAGGATGGCAGCCGCCATGTGATGGTGCCAGCATCGCGTATAAGTCATTATATTTTTTATAAATTTAATAAAAAAGGTCAGAACTTATAAGGACTTCTCACGAAATTGGATTAATACAAAATATAATAGTGTCCGTTTATGTTACATAAGGTGTACGAATTCGTACAGTTGTGATATGAATGATCTTCATCCAAGCGGCGATAAAATTTTTATGCCGAATACTCAAAATGAATAAATATATAAATATTTCAAATAGATAATGTTGTTTTTTTTATTTTTTATACGTTCAAGAAAATTGTTGTAAAGTCGGGGAAAATTGGAATGAATCTGGCATTTATTCTCACCAGGAAAAAGACTACTGCTTAATTGAGACTGAACACCCGGATGATAGGAAAATTTAGATGGTTAAGAATAGCGGAAAAATACTGATCGTCGATGATAACGAAGATTTGCTGCTGGCGGCCCGTTTATTTCTCAAACAGCATTTTTCATTGGTCCACACCGAAAAGGACCCCGAAAAGATTCCCTCTTTGATGAAAAATGAAAATTACGATGTCATTTTGCTGGACATGAATTTCACGATGGATTCCACCAGCGGGGTTGAAGGATTCACGTGGCTGGATAGGATTTTACAGATGGATCCTTCCGCGGCGGTCATTTTGATCACAGCATACGGAGATGTAGATATGGCGGTCAAGGCGGTAAAGGTCGGTGCCATCGATTTTGTGCTAAAGCCCTGGCAGAATGAAAAACTGCTGGCAACGCTATCATCGGCGTTGAATCTGCGGTATTCAAAACTCGAGGTAGACCGGCTGCGCTCCCAGCAACGACAGCTCAGGGCTGATATCGATCAGCGGTATCATGATATGATCGGGGTCAGCCCGGAAATGCAACAGGTCTTTGCCAATATTGAAAAAGTGGCTTTCACCGATACCAACATATTGATTCTCGGTGAAAATGGCACGGGCAAAGAGCTGGTGGCACGGGCGCTTCACCGCCGCTCGCAGCGCGCAGATGATGTTTTTATCAGTGTGGACATGGGCGCTATTGCTGAGAGCCTGTTTGAAAGTGAATTGTTCGGACATATGAAAGGCGCTTTTACTGATGCCAAGGAAGACCGACCCGGTCGGTTCGAACTGGCTTCAGGGGGGACGTTGTTTCTGGATGAAATCGGCAATTTGTCGATTGGTATGCAGGCCAAATTGTTGAGCGTTCTGGAGGCGCGCAAGGTGACCCGGCTGGGGTCTAATGTTGCCCGGGATATTGATATTCGCTTGATATGTGCTACCAACATGCCCATTTACGATATGGTGTCCAAAAATGAATTCCGCCAGGATCTGTTGTATCGCATCAATACCGTTGAAATTCAGCTGCCGCCCTTACGGGATCGACAGGAAGACATTCCGCTGCTGGTCAATCACTTTTTAGGTAAATTTTCAAACAAATATCAAAAAGGGATTAAGGGCGTCAGCACAGCAGCTTTAAAAAAATTAGAACGCTATCACTGGCCGGGAAACATCCGTGAATTAATCCACACATTGGAGCGGGCGGTGATCCTGGCTGAGAAGCCGATGCTGCAACCGAGTGATTTTTTATTTCCCGCTACGGAAAAAGACGTTGAAGGGGTTATCCTGGACAGCTATAATCTGGAAGCCGTTGAAAAAGCCGTGATTCGCAAAGCCCTTAAAAAGCATGCCGGAAATGTATCCCATGCCGCTAGAGAGCTGGGGTTGACGCGGACGTCGCTGTACAGGCGGATGGAAAAATATGGATTATAGAATGTCTCACGCAAAGCCGCAAAGGCGCAAAGAATTATTAAAAACAATAAATTTGTGAGTTCGTGCTTTTGCTTAGATGAATCCATTGGTGGATACAATTTAGCCAAACATAAGCGCAATTTTATGAAACGATTTGCTATCATTTGCGTGGTTCGGGTGCTGTTGTTGAGCGGCTGCATTTGCCTGCTGGCTTACCTATTATTCAAAACCGATTTTGTTGCGGCAAGCATTTTTCTCGGGTTGATGATTGTCTATCAGATTTTTTCTCTCATCCGGTATGTCACCAAAACCAACCGGGATTTGAACCGCTTTTTGCTCTCCATCAAACATTCCGACTTCTCACAATCCTTCACCACCAAAATTGACGGTTCAGGGTTTAAAGAGTTGAATACAGCCTTCAGCGATGTGACCAGGGAATTTCAAAGAGCCAAAATTGAAAAAGAGGAGCACTTTCGGTTCCTGCAAACCATCATCGATCATGTCGGCATTGCGTTGATCGCTTACGACGTGGATGGTCGGGTGGAACTCATTAACAATGCGGCTAAAAAGTTGCTCAAAATCCCGCGACTGGGAGATATTCATGATATCGGAGCCGCTAGTCCCGGGCTGGCCGATAAACTCAGCAATATTTCACCCGGCGCTAAAGATCTGTTCAAACTGAAGCAGGGCGATAATCTTTTACATCTGTCCATTTATGCCACCGGTTTTGTTTTACGGCAACAGCAACTCATTCTGGTGGCCATGCAAAATATCCAGAATGAGTTGGAAGAGAGGGAGATGATCTCCTGGCAAAACCTGATTCGGGTCCTCACCCATGAGATTATGAACTCCATTACGCCTATCGCTTCGTTGGCTTCAACGGCCAATGGTTTGTTGAAAGGGGATAAAGAATGCAAAGTGCCTGAGGAGCTCAATGAAGTCATGACCGATGTGGGTCATGCTGTAAAAACCATTGAAAAACGCAGCCAAGGGCTCATTACTTTTATTGACAACTATCGGAAATTGACTCGTATCCCCAAACCGGATTTTAAAATCGTTCAGGTTAAAGATCTTTTTGAACGGGTTAAAAGCCTTATGGGTGATCAGATTGAAAAAAACGCCGTCCGGTTTAAAAGTGAAATTGATCCGCAAAGCCTCACCATAACGGCCGATCCGGCTTTGATCGAGCAGGTTCTCATTAATCTGTGCAAAAATTCCGTCGAGGCGGTCAACGGTGTATCGCATCCCAAAATAAAGCTAAAGGCCGGTACCGACGGGTTGGGCAATCCGGTCATCAAAGTCATTGATAATGGCAAAGGTATTCCGGAGGAAGTTGTCGAGAGGATATTCATCCCTTTTTTCACGACCAAGCCGGAGGGTTCCGGTATCGGATTAAGCCTATCCCGACAGATCATTCGGCTGCATAAGGGGACCATCGGCGTTACATCAACGCCAAAGGAGAAAACTGTATTTAAATTGCAAATCTAAATCATGCGGAAGGAGTAGACACAAATAGATAACAATGTGGGATAAAGTAAAAAATCGATGGAAGTTTGAGCACGATGTAACCGGATTTTTATGGATCATCTTTTGTATTGCGTTCGTTTTTATTGGAAGTGGCTGCACCACTGAACGCCGAGTGATTAAAAACGCGGCACTTGATAATTGGGACGGCCGGCGGATGTGCTATAATAATCTGTTTCCTTCCAAGTACAAATTAGGTGAACAAACCGCCTATGACCGTATTGATTTTCTCAAACCCCGCGAGCGAAAACCTCATAAATATCGACTGCTTTCAAATCCCAAAGGCGGAGATATCGATCGGACTCTGGGTTACAATCCATCCGATTACACGGTTCAGCCGGATTTTGATACCCTGCGGCACCCGATCCACGACGTCCAGATCACCTGGCTTCGACATGCGGCTTTTCTGGTCCAGATCGGAGGGAAATACCAGATTCTGGTCGATCCGTTTCTGGAAGATTTTGACGGATTGGCCGGCAAGCTCGGAAAATATAGCGAAATCGGCACGCTCTATGCCGAATCGCCGCTTGCCGCCGAAGCGCTTCCATTTTTTGGAGAAATTGAAAAACCTGATAAAAACCAGATGCTTATCGTGGCAATTTCCCACGACCACCTCGACCATCTGAACTTTAATACCCTCAAAAAGTTGTCCGAAAATATCGATTATTACGTTCCGCACGGTGTAGAAAACGAATTTCCGGCACGCTATGCCAATGTCACGGGCATGGATTGGTATACCGAGGATATAATCGGCGATCTGACTCTCCATTTTCTGCCGGCCAATCACGGCTCAGGTCGTTCCATGTATGAACACAATCAAACCCTCTGGGGCGGATGGCTTTTTGAATGGCGGGGTTATCGTATTTATTTTGCCGGAGACTCCGGTTACAGCGATGTTTTCAAGGACATCAAAAGCCGGGTGGGAGCGATTGATATCTGTATGATGCCGATTGCTTCCTGGCACTGGCGTCACGGGCATTTTGCCCCCGAGGATGCCATCGAGGCAGCAACGGATTTAGAATGCAAGGTTTTTATCCCCTGGGGCTGGGGCACCTGGATCATCGGCTTTGAACATATACTGGAGCCCCCGCGCCGGCTGCAATATGCCTGGGATCAGATGAAGCCTAAGAATATGACGTTGCAGATGCTCAAAATGGGTGAAACTTATCTGATTGACGTCGCCGGGCAAGACCCATGCGGCGATTGCGACTGAAATTGACTAATTTTGACTTTTGTACGACATCAAATGCGTTCCGGACGCTTAACGTGAGCAACCGTGAGATACCTATGTTCTGGTTAAAATCATCTATACTGATTTTAGTAAGCATTACCTTTATTTCCGGATGCAGCATCATTGTAGCTGTTATTGCTTCAACCTATGACGAGCCGACTTCTCTTGTCGTCACGATCGAATCGGATCCGCCCGGGGCAGAGGTGTATTTGAACGAAAAAAAATTAGGGACGGCCCCTTTAAAGGTGACAATCGAAGGATTGTCCAAAAAGCACACGATTGTGTTCATCAAAAACGGATATCAAACAAAAATTGAAACGGTCTCGATCTCTCCTGGCCGTAAAGCAGATAAGCGATATCTATCCGTCATTCGCCCGGACGGCACATCATTTCAGCTTGGCGATAAAACCCTGAATGTGGTTCTGGAAAAAGAAGAGATTTCGCCCTGAATAATACACTCCCTACACTATTGCGCACAGGAGCTTTGGGTTTATAAAAAGGACCCATTGCATCCGGCGGCGTGGGCGCACAGCCGATGCTGTATTTTTTTTGCTGGGTAACCATATGGGCATTCTCCACGGATTGAGCATTTTCGGTTGAGATCGTCAAGCCGAATAGTATTAAAAATAAAATCAGAGATATTTGCGGGGCCGATTTGATGCAGCCCTTTATGCGGGTTCGTTTTTTCACGTGGTCAGCCGCTTTTTTTCTGTAATTTTATCAATTGATCAGTTTCCCATGAATGTTTAAAGATAAGGCATGATAGGCAGGATTCAATTGATTTCTGATTGGTATTCTTCTAGAGGCAGGGACAGGGGGGTATTATCCAGGACCGGACGTTTGACATTTGGCATGGCGCCGTGCAGGTAGCGAATGGATGCCCGCCCACCAAGCGCCTGCGCGGTTACAATCCGAATCGTGCGGGCATCATGGCGATAGACTTCTTGAATGGAAACGGGCGAACCATGTGCAATGATTTCCCATCCGCTGATCCCGGAAGCCGGCTTAATATCATTACCGCCATGGTGCTGGATTTTAATTTCAACCGTACGTTCGTCGATTCGTCTGGCATCGACGACTTGCGGGCCGCGATGGTAGGCCGCTTTGCCCTCTATATGTAAGACCGCCTGGGACACTCTCTGGCCCATTATAATGTAAGCTTCGGACGTAAGATGCTGGCGGCCGTGGTTTTTTAAATCAAGGGTGGTGGCTGCCAGGTAGCAGTCGTTAACGCTTTCGACTACCTGTTTTTGGGCGTTGCGTATGGCCTGGTGGGGTTTGTCCTTGCCGCCTGGACGCTTGATCATCATAACGACCAGAAATGGCAACTGCTCACGCTGCGATTCATTGGCGATGTCGATTCTCACCTGGTCTTCAATAAAATGCGTTAATGAAAAAGCATACTCTTCTTGGGTGACGGTTCCCCTGGCGGCGTCTGCTTCTCCTTGTATCCAGATGACATATTCCAGCATGCCGCCGACAGCGGATACGCCGCTTATAAAGCGATTGTAGATCGAATCCGGGCGGGTGTCTCGCCAGTAGCCCGTTCCCCAATCAGCTTCTTTTCGTAAGCCTGAGCCGTTAACGGCAAAATCAAGAAGCCCGATAGGGATTCCCAACTGCTCGATAATCCGGTTGCCGAAGGCAATCGCCGCGTTGCCGGTCGTGCCTAATCGGGACCAGCCCCCATCGCTGAATTTGCGCAGAAGTGAATGCGCTTTAAGATCCTTGCCGGTGTGAAACCACTCATTCATGTTCGACTGCCCCAAACAGGCGATCAGCATCCCCACCCCCCAGCGGTGTTTACCGTTTGCCATAATACGAGGATGGTTTTGACTGCGAACCTGAAGATTATACCAACCGCCCTGGGGCACCTTGTCCAGCCGGCCCACAAAAATTCCATTTGCCGGTGAAGGATCAATCACCGTCCAAGGTAGAATTTGTGATTGTGTATCGCTTTGGACAACCCGTGCCTCAATGGCTTGCAGTGGTCCACTGTAGGTGCCGGAAACGACGATATCGGCGCTGTTTCCCTGACGTTGAAAAATGCGGCCGTCTGCAAAATCGGCTAATTTGATCGCCGCTAAAGCCGGTAGCGGCGTCGTTCCGATGCTTGAGACCCGCATCTGGTCTTTTTCATGCACAGCCCCACCTTTGGAATTATCGAATCTTCTTCCGGGCCCGGTAATGGACGTTTTGGCTGCGGCGATCTCAGGATCATTTTCTGCAGGCGGCATGTCTTTTTCGACATCATTTTTTGATTTTTCGAGGCTGCTTTTGGATGGGGAGGGGACTGATTTTGTCATTGATGTTCCTGAGGCGCCTTTTTTTAACCGGATTCTTTGATTGGAGAAAACTTCATCAAATGCCGCTTTTAAGGCACTGACGGGCACCTCTGGTTGAGGCGTTTCAGCGGAATCCTGCAAGTCTACCGTCGATCCAGGTAATTGGGCGGCGGGCTTCATCCCGGTTGCGACCGTTTCTGAATTCATTTTTGCCAGGCCGATCTTTCTATCGGATGGCCATTCGGCCAGCGCATTTTTTTGCTGCCGGGGTTCGCTGGTCTCCTGCAGCCCAGCAAATGTCAGTATCTCTGCCGATTGCAACATCAGCACCCCGGCCTTGCTGCCCGGATTGATGTTCATCGATAACGTTTTTTCGAAGGGCAGCGGTAAATACAGGGTTGTGAAACCTGGCCGGAGCGCTTTGCGCACGACGAGGGGCGGATCCGTTTTAAATTTGAAGGTCATAATATCCGAATGGGGTGCTTCAACGGTTAGCCTCAAGAGCCTGAAAACCTGATGGTCCGAACCGGGAACGGACATGATGGCAAAGCGGGATGATTCACCGACTGATTTTATTTCCAGGCCCGCCGGCCGGCTGCCGAGCGAAATGTTTGTCTGTGGCACAAAGGACTCAAGATCCATCGGATAGCTTACCGGGAGCAGGGCATCTGACTCAAAAATTGTATAAACTTGGTCAACATCAATGCGTATCATTCCCAGTTGGGACTCGGCTGTTTCCAACAAAACAATATCAGCGGATTTCAAGTCTTCGTTGTATTGTCTTGATGGAACGCTGTCAGCTCGGACAACTTCAAGCGTGCCGATGATTTGAGAAAGGTGCGGCAGTAAATATTTTACATGGCCATCGCCGTAAATAACCGCATGCGGACGATCAGCGGAAGCTGGAGATGCGAATTGAATGACGGCATCATCCTCGACTTCAGTGAGCAATCCCAACATGCGCTTGGATAGATCGACCTGATGCCTCGGATTGTATTGCGATTGATCAAAAGTCCGTTCATGGGGAGCATCCTGCTTGATCTGCTGCCGAATCGCTTCAGCCGCCACCGCGGCACCGCGGGCATTCCAATGGATACCGGTGGGATTGTAAAGCCATCTGTTGCCTTTTTTGGCATTGAGCAACCGATTTTCGAGTCTGACAAAGTTTTTCAGGGGATGACGCTCAAAGGTTTCCAGAAGCAAATCATAGCGGCTGTAACCGCATGACTTGCCTGTGGGGATAAACCCTAAATATTCGGGATAAATGGTGGATTTGTTTGGCGCCACCGTAAACACAAATCGGCGACCGGAAGCCGAAAGAAGCTGATCGACGGCGTGAAGCGCCAGGGCCAGCTGTTCGATGAGCGCTTGGTCGTCACAGGCTTCTCTTTGAACGTCATCGACGGATTTGCGGCTGTAAAGCCACCCCTGCCTGCCCACATGCACGTCGGCAGTGTCGGTCGTTTCAAAAAGGTGGTAATCCAGCCATCTTTTTGTAAATAGCAGCGGACCGCGTAAGGAAAAGCTGTCATTTAAATACTGGTCAAAAGATCGATAATAGTCATCTTCGAGCAGGCCGCGGGCATCGAATCGGGGCGCTTTAAGACCAATGCGTTCCACATGCATGCCGAAATCCAGACGGGCGATCCAGACTGCTGTCGGTGTTAGCAACATCAGGACAAATATGACGGATAAGATCTTTTTCATGGTTCGATTAAAATCGGTAATAAATAAAGGTGCTGCTGGCTCCGCCGATGATCAGCGCCGCACAATAGGGAAGCAACAGCAGAATCATAATGATACCCGCCATCAGCGGGATGGGATCTTTTCTGTTTGCAATCAACTGGACCAGGGAAACATCGGCAGGCAGTAAAAATACCGGCAATGCCGCCAGCACGAATAAAATGTTGCGATAATTTAATGCGCGACTGAGCTCATAGGTAATCGGTAAGTCGTTGAAAGTGAACATGGCGGTGAAAAATTCAACGGCCTGAGAGATATTTTCAGACCGAAACAGCACCCACCCAACCATTACAATGATTAAGGTGGCCAAACGCCGTACACCCCGGAATTGATTTTGGGCTATATCCCGTAGGCCGCTGATACGCTCGATGACCAGAAAGGCACCATGATACATTCCCCAGAGCAAAAAGGTCCAGTTGGCGCCGTGCCACAGGCCGCACAACAGGCAAACAATCGTCATGTTGAGGCAGGTTCGGGCTGTTCCCCGGCGGTTGCCGCCCAGCGGAATATACAGGTAATCTTTAAACCAGCGGCTGAGGGTCATATGCCAGCGACGCCAGAAGTCGGTTATACTCACCGCAGAATAGGGGCGATTGAAATTCTCGGGAAAGGTAAAACCAAACAGCAGGCCCAATCCAATGGCGATATCCGAGTAGGCCGAAAAATCAAAATAGATCTGGAGCGTATAACCCAGCGCGCCCAGCCATGCGACTTTGGTGTCCAGCAGTTCCGGTTTGAGGCCAAACACGACGTCGGTAATCTGGCCGCAGGAATTGGCGATGATGACTTTTTTGGCCAGGCCCCAGCAAATACGGATGATGCCGTTATAGAAACTGTCCCACGATTCGCAGCGCGCTTTAAGCTGATTGCGAATTGTGCTGAAACGCACGATCGGCCCGGCAATGAGCTGGGGAAACATGGCGATATACAGGGCAAAATCGACGATGTTGTCCAGTGGCGGGCATTTACCCCGATAGACATCAATAACATAGCTGAGCTTTTGAAAGGTAAAAAAAGAAATGCCGATCGGCAGGGCGACGGTTTGCCACTCGATCGGAAATTGGTGCCATTCTGCAAGCAGCCGGTTGGCTTCGATGATAAAAAAATTGGCATATTTGAAATAGGCCAGCAGACCTAAATTCAGCAGCAGTGACATGCCGAGCCACAGTCGCTTGAGTCCTTGTTTACGCTGGATCAGCTGCCCGAGCACATAGTCTGCAAGTGTCGACAGGATCAGGATCAACAAAAATCCGGCTGCACCATACAGATAAAAAAGGTAACTAAAGCACAGCAGGATGGTATTGCGCAATCGCTGACCGGCAATTAGCGTATACCCGAAATAGCAGAAAATCACTGCCGGCAGGAAGCCAAACAGAAAAATTGTACTTGAAAATACCATAGAATTATGTGGCGAACGTCTTTAAACCCGTCCCCAATTCGCAGCAAGAGTTTACACGCCCAGGTTCGCGTTGTCTTCAATGATAGTCGGCGTCAGTTTTTTCACTGGGCGACCTGACATTTGAATTCTAACCCAATTTGACCATAGAATCAAAATGCATTCGAGGAATCGGGGAATGGCGGTGCCGTTTGAGGTGGGGGCACAAACTAAAAACGGCCGGTGGTCAATGGAGCAAGCGCCAATTGCTCTTATTTGCCGAGTGTTTTCAGCCCAAAAACGCGTTCCTGGCCCTTGCGACCTTTAATCGGGATGGTTCCCAGATCATGCAGGGTAAAGTCGTCACGCACCAGATCAGCCGTTTGGGAGCAAATAATAATTTTATCCGCTAGATCTTTATTGGCAATGCCGGACAAGCGAAAGGCCAGGTTGGTGCAATCACCCACCAAGGCCAGATCAGCTGCGCGTGAGCCGTAATGTGAAAGGGTCACTTTGCCGGTTGTGATACCCCAACCCATCTCCAAATTGGCGGCAGCGACATTTTCAGCGGATAATCTTGAGCAAATTTCATTGAGGGCTTGACCCTGCTGCAAGGCAGCCTGACAGGCCAAAACAGCCTGCGGGCGAACCGGTTCGACATGATGATCCCAAAACGCAAAGACGGCATCACCGGCATAATCTTTTATGGTGCCTTTAAAATTGACCACAATGCTGCTGAACGCATCGAAGACTTCCTTCATGAGGGCATAAACATCCGCTGAGGCTTGGGCTTGGGAAAACGTAGAGAATTCTCGGATGTCAGCCACCACGTTGGTGACCACAATCTCGGTGGGTGTCACCATGGTACCTTCGGTCAGGATGGCCTTTTCTTGGGTAACAGTATCACCGGACTGTGCGTTTACCGTAATCGAGATCCCGCCGACGCTGATGACATCTTCATCTGCCAGGTCACTGGATGCACCTGCAGCCAGGCGGATACCGTTGACCCAGGTCCCATTTTTGCTCATATCCTTGATTTTAATTGATTTGGCACGACGGCTGATGACCGCATGGTCTCTGGACACCTGGGCATTGTTCAGCAGAATCCTTTTTTGAGGATCGATGCCGGTGCAGCTGCGTCCGATAAAGATCTTATCAACGATTTCTAAGCGTTGGACCTGTTGGTTTTCGTCAAGCCATTCTAAGAAGGGATGTGGCATAATTTGACCTGTGAGAGCTTTAATTTTAGACGACGTCCGAAAAATTCACGGAATGGCGACCAACACAACGGTAATGTTGTCGATGCCGCCGGCGGCTTTGGCGGATTCAATCAGGCTATCGGTTTTGTACTCAATATCGGTGTCGGCGTTCAAAATCTCATGAACCTGTTCATCTTCTACCATATCGGACAATCCATCTGAACATAGCAAAAAAAGATCGGCGGGCTGCGTTTTGCCTCTTAACAGATCGATGGTCAGCTCTTCTTTAATACCTACAGCACGAAAGATGACATGACGCATGGGATGGTTTCTGATCTCGTCTTCCGATATCAGCCCTTCTTGGAATTGCTGTTGGACGAGGGTGTGATCTTCGGTGAGCTGTTCCAGCGCGCCGTTTCTTAACCGATAGGTGCGGCTGTCTCCGATATGGCCGAGAATAAAATGGTCTTCAAAAAATGCGAGTAGCTCGGCGGTACAGCCCATACCTTTGTGGTCCGGATGTGCGCTGACATGCTCAAGAATTTTTTCATTGGCGGTGTGATAGACTTTTTGGACGCGATCGAGCGTGTCTTCTTCAGAGCGATCGGAATTAATCGAAAAAACAGCGAGGGCTGTCTGGGCAAATATTTCACTGGCCACCTCGCCGGCAGCGGCACCTCCCATTCCATCCGCAGCAAGGCAGAAATCGAACTCGGGGCTCAGTAAAAAGACGTCTTCATTATTCTGGCGCCTGAGACCGATATCCGTTTTTCCGGCGAAGATTTTCTCGGGCATATGAGCGGTTTCCGATATTGTTGAGCAGTGTTTAAGTTGACGGTTTATGATCCGAAAATGACTTCATGAAATCGGCGAGCTCGGAAGTGCCGAAAGCTGAATTCTGCTGTCTCTTAAAAGTTAACAGATCGGCAAGCACCGCAGCAGCGCTTTGATAGCGCATGTCTTTTTGTTTTTCTAAACAGGTCATCACGATGTGGTTTATTTCATCCGGAATATCCCGAATAAGATCCTTTATGGGTGCGACTTCCATACTCGGAATGATTCGTATAGCTTCAACTTCGCTGCTGAAATCGTAGACTCTCTTACCGCAAAGTGTTTCATAAAATACCAGCCCGAGGGCGTATATGTCGGCCCTGTGGTCAATCGGCTCTCCGAGTGCCTGCTCCGGTGATAAATAAGCCAATTTGCCTTTAACGACACCGGCCTGTGTCAAGCTCGGTTCGGATCTGGCTTTCGAGATACCGAAATCACTTATTTTTACTTCTCCCTGATAGGAGATCAACAGATTCTGGGGGCTAATGTCGCGATGAACGATGTTAAACGATTCACCGGTCGCATCGTCCTTTTTGTTATGCGAATAATCCAGCCCCTTGCAGATCTGCGTCATGATGAAAACGGCTACTTCGCTGGGCAATCCACGTTCCAGGATCTTGAGCAGTTCGCCCAGGTTTTTGCCATCAATAAATTCCATGGCGATAAAATATGCATTTTCAATATTGCCGTAGTCAAAAATTTGAACGACATTCGGATGCTGCAAAAGGGCCGCCACTCGGGCTTCTCGTGTAAACATTTTAATAAAATTTTGATTTCCCGCCAGATGCGGCAAAATTCGTTTGACAGCCACCTTGCGTCGAAAACCGTCTTCGCGCACATAATCTGCCAAAAACAACTCGGCCATCCCACCGCGGGCGACTTTACGGTGCAATAGATAAGGGCCGATGCGGTCCATCTTGGCGATATCGGCTTCCATTTTAAGGGCCCGCGCTTTGGCGCTGCGGTCGATCACAAACAAAGCAACAGCCAGCAAAATTAGGCTCCCCAGGACCCCGGCAACATATAAAAACCGCAACTGATTGAGATTGCCGTGAAGGCGGGCGACAGAGAGGACAAGGCCGACTTTGCCGATTTCGACATCCGAAAAATGAATAACCTTAAAAAAAGCAACGACTCCCGCATTGTCAGGCAACTTAGCGGAAACAACCTCAACGCCGTCTTGCTGTGCGATTGGCGTTTCATCGAGCAGCGTTTCGAATTTTTGATTCATCAATTCCGCGTTGGTGTGCGCCAGAATGGTATTTTTGTGATCCAGGATGACCGCAAATTTTAAGTCCTCAATGCCTTGTAACTCTTTGATGGCCACATTAAGCGATAAAATATCTTTTTCCAGGACAAACGGACCGCTCTTGGATTCAAGGCTCTGGGTCTGGATAATTCCTTGCTGGTAAAATGCTTTGTTTTGTTGTTCATAGGCATAATGGTAAGTCAGATAGCCGGCGATATTGACCAAAAGCCACACAGCCAGACAGATAGCGACTTTTCTGGGGCTGCGTTCAACAAAACTTATATGGGACAGGCGCCTCATTCCTCTGGCAACTTTGGTAAAAGTGCTCGTTGAAATTTCCCTGACTTTTACCGCTGTCATGGTGGCAATGTCATTGACCAGCATGCAACACCTCCTTGCTATCTGAACGTAACGCTAGAGGGTCAATTTTTTGATAATCTCGGCACAGCGCAAAATGATCCGGCGTTTGAGCCACAACAAATCGTCTGAACTGCCGTGATTTTGAGCATTTTTTTTGCTGCCGGCGATTCCGGGGTTCGGATTAACGTTTTGCGACGTCAGACCGCCTTTCAGACGGCGGTCCGGGCTTGTCGACTTGAACAGGGTTGCCGACAGCCGTTTTTGGGTTCCACACAACGGGCAGGCGATGCGAGCACTCTGGGCGCCGGTTTCGATGTCGGCAGTCAGCGGGGTTGCCGGTAAGATTTTGGTCAACGTTTCTCTGATCGATTGATACCGAAACACGATGATCCAAATGAACAGGAGCAAGCCACTGACAACAGCGATGATGGTAAATATTTTCCGTGTCTGCACAGCTCCGGGGATGGGTAAGCCGATAAATAATTCGCCAATTTTGGTACCGGCATAGCTAATGTCTGAAACGAAGTTAACGATTTTGGCATGACTGGCAAATCCCCCTTCCCGAATGCTAACGTTTTCGATCTTTCGGGCCGTGGGGGTCATATCCGGCATAAGGTGACCCGTACCGGTAAAGGCCACAACTTTATTGCGATGATCAACCACAGAAGCATAGAACACGCCCGGTTTTCCGGCAGTTTGGGTCAACAGACGGTGTATCGATTGGGAGTCTTTTTCCAAAAGGGGCAGGCTGACAAGATCTGCAAGCTCAGTTGTCAGCGCGATGCCGGTTTTTGTTAAACGGTTTTTGAGGTGATTGACGCGCAGGCTTAGCAGAGAGTAGGCAATAAGCATGATCAACCACCAGACGACGATTCCCACGAACACATAGCGCCAGTTTAGTCGGCTGCTCAGTTGGCGAATGGATTCCATGTGGTGTTGTCCCCTTGGGTTATCCGTTCAATATTTGACTGTTTTGCCGTGTTGCGTCACCGGTGAGAATCGATTTTGAATAGATAGCCGAATGCCATCGACACCCATTAACTATTATGGTGAAAATTTAATGTCAAGCAAATTAACTGCCTTAAATTTATAGCATTTGTCTATATTGGGCTCCATGAGGATCTCATATTTATCCATTACGTTGAATATGATATGATATTTGACAAGCGGACAGCAATTGGCCTAATGATCGGAAGCACATCGCTTTGATATCAGGCAACCGAACGGAAGGCACCAACATAGGACGGTCGAGATCATTTCATACTCGATTTTCGTCTCGGAGGGCTGCTATGTTATCTGATATGCGTTTTCCTGCTCGAGCAGATCGGGGTTTTTATTTTCTCCGGATTCTGATCTTTTTCATGCTGCTGGTTGCGGGTTCGCTATTTTTAAGTGCCTGTGCATCCACCCAATCAAAAGCGCCGCCATCAAATGCGAATCTTTTTAGCTCCGAAGACTATGTTGTTTATCAGCTTCCGGGCAGGCAATCACCGGCGGAATTGGCTGCAAAATTTCTGGGTGACCCGCAGTACGCCTGGATTATTGAAGAAGCCAATCCGAATATTAGCTTTCGGCGGGGTAATGCAGTTGTCATTCCATTAAAAGAGCGCCACCTGGGAGGATTGAGCGCTGATGGATTTCAAACCATTCCCATTCTGACCTACCATCGGTTCGCCGAAGATTGCAGCTCGCCCCTGTGTATGCCCCGCATCACCTTCGAGAGTCAAATGCGATATTTGAAGGAAAACGGATATCAAGTCATTACCGCCGAAGAACTTTCTGCTTTTCTGGAATATCGCCGGGGATTGCCACGAAAATCGGTGCTGATCACCATGGATGATGGCTATCGCTCCGTATACGATATTGCCTATCCGATCCTTCAAAAATACGAATATAAGGCAACATTGTTTGTTTACACGAGTTTTATCGGTGTTTCCAAATTGGCCATCACCTGGAATCAGCTCAAAGAAATGAAGGCTAGTGGCTTTACCATCGGTTCACACACGATCTATCATAGCGACTTGACCCAGCCAAAGGAAGGTGAGAGCGAACCGGCTCATCTAGCCAGGGTTCAAGAAGAGCTTTATGGCTCCAAAAAAATCATTGATCGAAAATTAGGTCAGGACACTAAATTTTTGGCTTATCCGTTCGGATTTTACGATCAACGATCGATCCAGATCGCCCGGCAGGCGGGCTATAAATATGCCATGTCAGTGAAAAGAGGCGGCAACCCGTTTTTTGCAAATCCACTGACCTTGAGAAGAGATCAAATTTTAGAGAAGGATATGAAAACCTTCATTTCAAGACTAAAAACATTTAAACCACTTAAGTTAAAGTGAGAATATCATGAAAACGAAAACAGGCATTTTCAGCGTCGTCCTTTTTTTGATCCTGCTGGCCGGGTGCGCGATGATGGGCAGCAAATCCCCGGAGGCCCTTGCCAAAGAATATACGGCCAAAGCACAGCAATTCGAAAAACAAGGGGACCTGGTAGAGGCTCTGAAGCAATACAAACTGGTGCTGACCGTCGATTCCGACAATCAGCTGGCCCGGCAGAAAATCGCAACCCTTGAACCCCAGCTGCTCACGCTGGCCGAAAAACATTATGAAGAAGGGGTCAAATTCTACAACAAGGGCCAGTATGGACCGGCACGCAAGGAGTTTTTAACGGCCCTGCGCTACAATCCCGAGCACACCAAAGCCAAAACAAGGCTGGCGGGTACGAGCAAAGATATGGGACAGGTCAAAAGATATATCGTGCACACCGTTCAGCCAGATGAGAGTATCTCCACTCTGGCCGAACAATATTATGGCGATTATCGCAAATTCCATCTGATTGCCGATTACAATGAGATGGAGGATCCGACCCGGATTAAAGTCGGTCAGGATATTAAAATTCCTGTGATTGAGGGTGTGCCGATTATGGCAGATCCCGGTCAAATCAAGGCGGTGGAGGGTGCCTCTTCGGAAGAATTGTCCGGTAGAATTATAGCGGTCAAAGGATATGTCATGCATACGGTAAAGCCCGAGGAGAGCCTTTCCAAGCTGGCCATGAAGTACTACGGCGATTACAGCAAGTTCCATGTTATCGCCCAATTTAATAATCTGGAAGATGGAACCAACGTCAGAGTCGGACAGGAGCTTAAAATTCCTGAAATCGAAGGCGTTCCGTTTCATGTTTCAGGTGAGGTGAAAGAGATTGAAGCGCAGTCCAAGGCGGCTCCTATGCCTGAACAACCGGATCAAAAACCAGAAACGACAGAAACCACTGCAAAACCGATATCCCCTGAAGATCAGCTGGTGCACTATCGAGAGCTGGGCGTGGAGCTTTATAACAATAAGGAATACACAGCGGCGATTGCTGAATTCGACAAGGTCTTAAACGTCAATCCTGCCGATCAAGCAGCCCGCGATCACATGTCGCTGGCTTACCGCGAAATAGGACGGCAATCGTTTGAAAATAAGGCTTATGTTAAAGCCGAGAAGGAGTTCGAAACCTCTCTGATCTACGATCCCAACTGCCCTGACTGTCAGAAGTACATTGATCAGATCCGAAAAATGGACCGTGATAACCTGCGTCAAGAAGCCATGGCCTTGTATGATCAGAAGAAATACAAGCAAGCCATTGTCAAATTTGAAGCGGTTGCCAAAAATAATCCAAACGATAAGCAGGCCAGGGAATATCTGGAGAAAGCCCATTTTCAACAGGGATTGTATCTGTTCGGCGAAGAAGATTATCTGGCTGCCAGAGATGAGTTCGAGACAGCACTGCAGTACAATCCCCAATGCGGCCAGTGTGAAAAAAATGTTCGGAAGAGCGAAGATATCTATAAGGAGGTTCATTACGAAAAAGGGCTGACTTACTTCGGAGACCAAAAACTGGCCGAAGCGATTGAGGAGTGGGAATCCGTCTCGGCTATTGATCCTCAATATAAAGACGTCAATAAAAACCTCATCAAGGCCAAAACGCTTTACGAGCGGTTGGAAAGCATCAAGCGCAGTAAGACCCAGCAAGACCCGCAATAAGGGCTTCGGCCTTCAGGTTCAAGGTTCAACGTTCAAAGGTTTAGAGGTTGGTGATTAAAACCCAGTTTTTTGCTGCTGGCTACTGGTGACTGGCTACTGGTTAACCCCATTCGTCCGATAGCCAGAAAAACAAAAGGCCAGAAGCCAGTCGCGAGAGGCCAGAGGCAATAGTGATTGACACCCGATTTCCGCAATGCATGGCGAATACGCTATTCAACGCCCATACAATTACTTGGTAAAATTCGGTGGACGCCGCTCCAGAAAGGCTGAAATTCCCTCCTTGGCTGCGTTTGTGCAGGCAATCTCGCCAAAACCCTTGTAACCGATTTCAAGAGCATCATTGAGATTTTCGGCTTCCGCGCTTTCCCGAATAACTTTTTTGGTCAACGCCACCGCTTCTTTGCTCAATGCCTGTTTGCCGGCTTTGGGCTCGTCGGGGACATGCACCTCCGGTATGTCGATTTTGCCTTCCGGAATACGTTTTATTTTGCCCTGCAGATCGTTGACCGTTTCGACGGCAGCAGAAATAAGGGATAAGTAATCATCAACGACCTGGCTGACCATATTGATTTCCGCAGCTTGGGTGGCGTTGAGCGGGCGTCCCAGACAAATCATTTCATGAAACAGTTCGGCTCCCTGGGGCCATTTGCGGTAGGGTACCACACAGCCACCGATACCCGGCAGAATCCCCAAGGTGATTTCGGGAAACTGAAAGCTGGCATTCTTCGTGGCGACGATATCGTGGCAGCGAATGGCCACTTCAAGGCCGCCGCCCAGGGCAAATCCGTTGACGGCCGCAACCACCGGTTTTTTCATTTGATCCATATAAATCTGCACTTTGGCGCAATCCCGGGCATATTGGGCTGAGCGGTTGGCATCACCCAGCATTTCCGGAAATTTGCCGATGTCGGCGCCGGCTGAAAAAGCAGCCGTTCCATAGCCGGTGATAACGAAACCTTTGACGGCCGGATCAGTCTCGAATTCTCTTAAGACCGATAGGATCTCATCGGTCAATTCATCATTGAGGGCATTCATGGCCTGGGGCCGTCGGATGCTGATAATTTTAACCCCGTTGACGTCATCCACCAGGATAAAGCGCTTGAAATCCTGATAGGCTGCATAGGATTGTTGCGGCATCGGGAAACCCGGTCTTTCAGACTGAAACCTGTCCATGATGCGCATGACTTCATCTTCGCCCAGATCGCGCATGAGATCCAGCGGTCCCTTGCGGAATCCGAGTGCCACCTGACAGCCGAAGTTCAGGTCCTCCTTGGTGCCGATGCCGCGATCGATGATATCAAAAGATTGCGAAAAAAGAATGCCCAACAAACGATCCCGAACAGTTGACTTTACCGCTTCAGGGACTTCAACCGGGCTGCCCGGCCGGTGGGTCAGCCAGCGGTCCACCGACGCTAGAATGCCGGCCGGCTGATAATGGGTGCCTTCTTCCATCTGCAGGCTGTTGGTTTCGATGATAATCGGGTTGCCGTTGGCCAGGTTGAGCACAAAAAAGGGCCCGGCAAAAACGAACTCCTCGGCAACCTTGTCGATTTGGCTGGCCGTTGCGCCTTCCAGCAGAAAGGCCGACTCATTGCACCAGTTGTCGAACACACGGTCGAGAACGAAACAGATGGCATTATCGGTGATGATAGGGGCTTTGCCGGTTTTGGCAAAAAACCAGAACAAGTAATCCAGTGTCTGCTGATTGCCTTTTTCCCAGGCGATGACTTCAACCGGAAGACTGCGCCAGGCGGGCGCAAAGAAGTGGGTGATCGATGTGCGTTCCGGTTTTTTCATGTTTTTAAAAATTCTGTCGGCCGGAATCGATGAGGTATTGGAGGTGATAATGGTGTCATCGCTGACAATACTTTCAACGGTTTCAAATATTTTTTGTTTAAGCGGAATGGCTTCGGTGGCGGCTTCAATCACCAGCTGGCAATTTTTGATCTGCTGATAATCGGTCGTGTAGACAATATTTTCGCGCACCGCAGCGGCTCGCTCGGGCTTCATCTTTTTTTTCTCGATGGCTTTTTCGGTATACCCCACGATGCGTTGCTCTGCCTGTTTGAGCGGTTTTTCGATCACATCCACCAGATACAGCTTGCTGTCCGGCAGTGCGCTTTTGAGATAATAGCCGATATCCGGGCCGATGGTCCCGGCCCCGATGACGGCGATTTCAGTCGGCAGGGGAAGGGCGGGTTCGATCAGCAAAGGGTTCAATGCCGAGCGATACAGATTTTTTGCAGCATCCATGATTGTTTTTCCTTTCTTCAAAAATTTAAAAAAGGATCTTCGGAAAACCTGATAAAACCACTGGATAAATTGCTTGACACGTTTTTGTATACCGTATACAAAAGTGTGTCAAGCCAGTAATCGTGCTCATTTCCGAAAAGATCGCGATTTCGATTTCTTTCTTACCGATTCTTTATTTCCTGGCGAAAAAGGTTTCAATTGCCGTTGAGCTTAGATTTTCTGCGAGATATTGCACATCCATTTTTACCATTTCATAATGATCCGCCAAAAATGTCATCTACGATAGAGATGTTTAAATTCGGGAGGGACTTAACATGAAAGTCTTAGTCAGTGACAATCTCGGGGAAGCGGGCATTAAAATGTTTGAAGCCGAGCCGGGTTTTGAGGTGGATGTCAAAACCGGCCTCGAACCCGATGCGCTTAAAGCCATCATCGGTGATTATGATGCACTGGTGATTCGCAGTGCCACCAAGGTCACAGAAGACCTGCTTGAGGCGGCCGAAAATCTCAAGGTTGTCGGGCGGGCCGGCATCGGTCTGGATAATGTGGATATACCGGCAGCCACCAAAAGGGGTGTCCTGGTGATGAATACCCCTACCGGCAACGTGATCACCACAGCCGAACACACCGTTGCCATGATGATGGCCCTGACCCGCAATATCCCCTGGGGCACCGCAACGCTCAAGGATGGCAAATGGGAAAAAAAGAAACTGCAGGGTCGCGAAATCTACAACAAGGTGCTCGGTGTTATCGGGTTTGGCAAAATCGGGTCCATTGTTGCTGACCGGGCGCGCGGTTTAAAAATGCAGATCATCGTGCACGACCCGTATATCCCGGCCGAGACGATTGAAAAGGCGGGCTTTGAAGCTGTCACTATAGAAGAATTATATGCACGCTCGGACTATATCACGGTACACGTACCCAAGCTCAAAGATACCACCGGGCTGCTCGACAAAAAAGCCTTCGATCAGATGAAAGACGGAGTGATGATCATCAACTGCGCCCGCGGCGGTATTGTTTCCGAGGCCGATTTGAACGCTGCCCTCAAATCCGGTAGGGTCGCCGGCGCGGCCCTGGATGTGTTTGAGAGCGAACCGCCCGGCGTTTGCCCGCTGTTTGAGATTGACCGGGTGATTTGCACACCGCATTTAGGCGCTTCGACGCTGGAAGCCCAAACCAATGTGGCCGTGATGGTGGCCGAGCAGATTATTGCCTATTTGAGAGATGGTACGGTGATCAATGCCGTTAATGTACCGGCGGTCAGCGGCGATCTGCTGGAGAAATTGAACCCCTATTCAACCCTCGCGGATCACCTGGGCTGCCTGCTGGCCCAGCTATCCCGGCAAGCCATTAAGGAGGTGCGCATCGAATATGCGGGAGATTTCGACGAGCTGGATCTGTCACCGGTCAGCACCGCGGTCTTAAAAGGCCTGCTGACCCCCATGATCAAAGACGATGTCAACTTCGTCAATGCGCAGGTGCTCGCCAAAGAGCGCGGCATCAAGGTAACCGAATCCAGGGTGTCCGAATCCGAGGAATACATCAACTTGATTGCGGTCACGGCCCTGTCCGACAGCGATGAGAACCTTGTGGCCGGGACGATATTCGGCCGCAAAAATCCGCGAGTTGTCAATATCAACAATTTCCGGCTGGAGCTGGAGCCGATCGATCGGTTTATTT
>JASFNW010000031.1:0-39088 GCA_050116835.1 Desulfobacterales bacterium | reverse complement strand
GGTGTCCAACGCCATTGATGCCATGGACGAAAAAGACAACCGCCCCGATATCGGTAATTCCGAAAAACATTTGACGATCAAATCGTTTGCTGAAAATGGCCATGTTTGCGTTAAGGTGACCGATACCGGCATCGGGATGAGTGCAGAGGTGAAAAATAAAATTTTCGAGCCTTTTTATACCACCAAAAAAGTCGGCAAGGGCACCGGCTTGGGGGTCAGTATCAGTTACGGGATCGTTCAAGACTACAAAGGGGCCATTGACATTGAAAGCCAAGTCGGCCAAGGCACCACCTTTATCTTAAAATTTCCGCAAGCATCTAAAGTGTAGTTTCACTATGGATAAATTATTGCTCATCGACGATGAACCCGACATCCTGCGGGTTTTATCCATGTCCTTAAAAGCGGATGGCTATGATGTCGTTACCGCCCCGAACGGAACCGAAGGCGTTGCAGCATTTGAAAGAGAAACCCCTGATATCGTCATCACCGATATCAAAATGCCCGGTATGGACGGCATTGAAGTTTTAAAAAAAATTAAAGCGCTCAATGACGACACTGAGGTGATCATCATCACCGGTCACGGGGACATTGAAAATGCCATCGAAGCCCTCAAGCACGGTGCTTCGGATTTTATAAACAAGCCGGTCAGAGATGAGGCCCTTTCGATTGCATTGCGCCGTGCCCGAGAAAAGTTCGATATCCGGCAGCAGCTCAAGGAATACACCACCGATCTTGAAAGAAAAGTTGACAAAGCCACGCGGGAGGTTCGCCGACGCTCCAATTTTCAGATCAATCTGATTCGCAGCTCCAACGACGGCATCGTTGCCACCGACAAAGATCTAAAGATTGTCATCTATAATCCCACTGCCCGGCGGATTTTCGGTTACAGCCCTGCTGAAACCATCAATAAGATGCAGGCGAGTGATTTATATCCGGCCGAGCTGGCCGCCGACCTTCAGGCGGCCTTAGAAGGCAAAAATCATGTCAAAAACCTGGCCTGGCGAGAAACGACAATCACTGCCAAAGACGGTGAAAATATACCGGTGCGGTTTTCAGGCACCATTTTGCTGGAGAATGAGCGGCCGGTGGGTACGGTGGCCTTTTTTCAGGATTTAAGAAGAATCAAGCGGCTTGAAAAAGAATTGCTCAAATCCGAACGCCTGGCCGCTGTCGGCCAGACGGTTGCAGGGCTGGCACACGGAATTAAAAATATTTTGCACGGCCTCAAAGGCGGAAGTTACCTGGTTGATATCGGGATCAAAAAGAACGATTCAGAAAAGCTTAAAAAAGGCTGGGACATGATCAAGCGCAATATCGGCCGCACCTCGAATCTGGTGATGGATTTACTTTCCTATTCCAAAGAGCGCGAGCCGGAATTTGAAGCCTGTTTGCCCAATCAGATCGCCGACGATGTTTGCGCCCTGGTTGAGGATAAGGCCCGTGAACATAATGTCAAACTCGTCAAAGACTTTGACGATTCGATCGGTGAAGTGTTAATGGATCCCAACAGCGTTCACGAAGTTTTATTGAACTTGATGTCCAACGCCGTGGATGCCTGCCTGTTTGATGAAGATACCAGTAAAAACTTTCGCGTTGCCTTGAAAACAATTCGTGAAAAAGATAATGTTATCCAATTTGAGATCAGCGACAACGGCGTCGGTATGGATGAAGCGGTTGTTAAAAAATTATTTACATCGTTTTTCAGCACCAAAGGGCACCGCGGAACCGGGCTGGGCTTGATGGTCACGCGCAAGCTCATTGAAGAGCACAACGGCAGCATCGATGTAAACTCTCAACCCGGCAAAGGGACGACCCTTACTGTTCGAATGCCCTATAAACAAAAGTAGGTGTCAGGTGTCGGGTGTCGGTGTTCAGCATTTGACCGCGGAGATGTTTCAAATCTTCGAGTTTTGACCACTGAACTCGGGCACTTGAAACCTTGTCATAACCTTCTGGCTAGGGAGGAGCAAAATTATGAGCAAAAAAGTTCTGGTTGTAGATGATGATCCGGATGTGCGGCTGTTCAGCGTAACGGTTCTCGAGGAAAATGGCTATACGCCCCTGGAGGCGGAAGACGGCGAAAGCGGTCTCAAAATGATCAAAGCTGAAAAACCGGATCTGGTTATCCTCGATGTATTGATGCCGCGCCAAAGCGGGGTGCGGTTGTACCGGGAGTTGAAAACGTCAAAAGACCTGCAGGATGTTAAAATCATCATCCTTTCCGGTATTGCCAAAAAAACGTTCATGCGATCTCAGAAGGCCCTGACCGAATTTGGCGGTGCGCAAATACCGGAACCGGAGATCTATCTGGAAAAACCGGTTGAGCCCGATGAGCTGGCGGACGTGATCAAAAAGGTGCTGGGCTGAATTCCGACTTTATCTCGACAAACCAAGCAAGAGGTGTGGTTGGCATGGAAATTAAGAAACTGCTTTTTGTGACCAAGTTTGAAGAATTGGGTTTTGATGCCGTGCGGTCGCTGCTGAGTTTGCGAAAGAGCGCGCTGGAGCATATTATCTTTGTGAACGTCATCGAAAGAGATCGGGTGGCGATGCGCAGGGGCAAAGGCTACGAGAAGGATGAAGAGATCCGGTTGCGGGAAGCGGCCAATATCCGGTTTATCGACTGGGCTGAAAATCTCTTTGAGCAGGGGATGGAGGTCGGTGTCTATATCGTGGTCGGCAGCATGGTGCCCGAGGTGATCAAGGCGACCCGCAAAGAAGATGCCGACCTGATTGTTATCGGGCGATCTCACAAGGGGGTTTTAGAGCATCTGTATTCGGGATCGGATGTTACCGAGCTGCTGCGCCGGGCGTACACACCGGTGCTGGTTTACAAACAGCTTTCGGAAACCGCCATCTCGGTTGAAGAGCCATTTGAACGGCCGCTGCTGGCCATCGACTGGTCACCCGGGAGCCTGCGGGCTGTTGAGTATATTAAAATGTTAAACGAAACCGTGGAGGAGGTCCACCTGGTGCACGTGGCGGATGAGAAAGCATTAAAAGGGTCTTCAGCCATGGCGATTCAAAAGACGCGCAAAGAAGCGCGCGATAAACTGGATGACATCTGTGAACGTTTTGAGGCTGCCGGAATCAAAGCCCGGGAGCATCTTTACATCGGCGATCCGGACGAAGAAATTGAAAAAGCAGCCAGAGACTGTCAGGCATCCATGATTGTTTTGGGCTCCTCCGCAAAAGCCGCCTGGGTCGAAAAGTTTCTGGGCAGTACACCCCGCAAGTTCGCCGAAGAGAGCATATATCCGACTTTGCTGATTCCGCCACAAAAAGCAGGGGCGTGACGTATAGGTCATTGTCAATAAGAAAGATATAGCCAGGAAAGATTTCCAAAAAATATAATTTGCAGCTGAATGATGGAATAGTGGAATAATGGAATACTGGCTAAATGCAGCATCAAATTAGTGTTGGGTCAATGGCAACGGCCATCATTTTTTTCGAGTCATTGCCGCGAAACACCAAACCCATCATCTCAACGTTGCAATATTCCAATCGGGGAATAGCTCCAAATGGAGCGAGGAGGATGAATATATGGCTGTCATCACCATCTCAAGACAATATGGCGCCGGTGGAAAAACACTGGGTAAAATGATTGCCGCGCAGCTAAACTATGAATTTGCCGATAGTGAAATTGTTGCCAAGGTTGCTGAAATGGCCAATGTGTCGACTCACTGGGTCCAAACGGTCGAAAATGAAGCCGGCGGCAAGCTGTCGCGGTTTGTTTCCCGAATGGTGTCGAGACCGCTGGTGGACAAAATCTTAAAAGGTGAACGCGGCTATATTGATGAAACCATATACCTTGATTATCTGGTGCTCATCATCGCCCAGATCGCCGATGAAGGCGATGTCGTCATTTTGGGGCGGGGCAGCCAGTACATCTTAGATGATCATCCGGAGGCCTTTCATATCCTGATGATCGATGCGTTTGAAAACCGGGTGCAGTTCATGCAAAAAAACTATGATCTGTCGGAAAGTCGTGCCACACGGCTGATCAGAGGTGAAGACAAACGCCGCAAGACCTTGTACCAAAAACTCGGTAAAACCGACTATGACGACCCATTCCTTTATCATCTGGTGTTGAATATGGGCAGGGTCGGCATGGAGGAGGCAAAAAAAATGGTGTGTAGTCTGGTTCGGGCTGAAACCTGAATCTGCCTTACCAAACATTGACGATGCGACGCTTTTATCCCATATAAAGCTTTAAAAATATATTGATCACCAATAAAGCAAATATAGACGGAATGAGCATCGCTTTGGCTCTTACCCGGGGGCTTTCTATAATTTCCTTTAAACTTAAATAGCCTCTGCTGAGACCGAAGTATAGACCGCATAGCATAATTATTCCCTGGATGATGGGTATTGATTCAGGATAAAATGGCTGAAAGGGAAAATCGGACGTGCCCAGAATATTCCATCCGAGACCCAAAGGATCAGATAACACATTGAGGATGTAACTGTAATTCACCATCAGCATCGGCAAAGAGAAAGCAATCCAGGCAAATATACCGATGGGAATCAGAATATAAGCCAGTCGTAAAATAATGGTTTTGCTACTTTGTCGACTCCCTGAAAATTTCCTCGCAGCTCGAGAGACAAGCACAAATATCCCGGGAAAAACGCCCAGCGCCAAAATCCAGATCGAAGCAACGTAAAAAAGAAATGGCCCTATCTGTCTGCTTTCTGTCACGTTGGCGGCGTCTTTAATGACGCTCCATGGGCCTGCCATGGTAATACTGAAGGCAATTGCCACCACCAGCATGATGACCGCATTGAACATTTCATCATAGCCCTTGATTTTTAGATCTGATCCGAAGGGCCGTATAAATATTCCAACATTATCCTCCGGGCAGCTTTTGATACACTCCGTACACAGCCCGCAATAGTTGTTGCGTTTCATGGTGCCGATATACTGTTTCCACGGACACGCCCATCCCCCGACGCCGCCGGCATAGCATGATTTGTCCCGGTGTTTTTTACAGGTGTCAAAATCAACGGCCCTGAGCTCGGTCATCGAGGCCATGGAGTAAGTGCCCAGAAACCCGCCGACCGGACACAGATACTGGCAAAAAACCCGGCGCCGATAAATCAGCGCGAGCAATAAGCTGGTGACCAGAATCATCAGAAACAGCAACGCCGTGGCAATCGGACGGGTGATCAGAATAATACCGAAAGAAATCAGCGCCAAAAACAAAATATTTTGCAGCCAGATGTTGTCCATTAATTTCGGCCAGTCCTTTTGAAGACCGGTGAACCGATGGTGCAGCGCTTTAAACGGCTTTTGAATATAACGCACCGCTGTAAAGCTTCTGCGGCTTAACCACTCGGCCGGCGCGGGCAGCGGGCAGACCATACACCAGATTCTGCCCCCCAGCGGAACGATAACGGCCTTGAGGACAAACCACCACAAAATCCAGACAAAGATAATGGCAATGTTGCGATTGCCCACCGGGCTACCCCACAGACTGCTGAGTATGAAAAGATAAAAAACCACAAAATTAGGCAATATTACCAAAAATTGAAAGCTGCGCAGCTTAAGGATTTTTTTCAACAACGGAAATTTGTCCAGAAGATTGATGCGCTTAAATCCTGAAAAGCAGTTTCCCGTATCCGTTCGGAAATAAACCAGCAGGCTGAATGCCAGCCAGATCGATAGGGAAAAGAAAAGATAATAAGGTGTATTGGGTCTGACGATCAACTCACCGGTCATAAACGGATGAAGATTGCCGCAGGTCCGGGTACAGCGGAAAGTAAATTTACCGGTTTTATCGGCGTCAAATTCTATTTCAGAAACCCTGTCCCAGTCGGCCTGAAGTTTGCCGTTCTCATCCTCCCAGGTATACTTGAGAAAGGTCGCTCCTTTTCTCATGACAAATTCAACCGGGTATCCATCCAGCAGGAAACCGTGAGTGGCATCGAGACTGGTCGGTTTTAAAACAATTCGATCACCATTATTTACAATGATCCTCGATGGGGAATAGCCGTATTTTTTGGCTTCCAGCGAAATCGTGTGGGTGCGGTTATCGGCGGGTAATAATCGAAGTGACAGTGGAACGGCCACCGCCACCACTAGAGTCGCAATAATTAAAAACCAGGTTTTTCTTCTGTTCATTTTACCGATTTCGAATTCGAGCTGGCAACATATCTGTCCGTCAAGTACTCAAACAAAGCGATCGATTCTTTGCTTTCCCACTCTCTCGGCCCCAATGCCCTGCCGGCGATTCTTCCGTTCTTATCAAGAATAAGTGTGGTGGGGATGGCGTTTATGCCCAATGCTGCGCCGACATCTCCGGTTATGTCCAAGAGCGTTGTGAATGTCAGCTGATGTTTCTTGAAAAACTGTTTCACCCTTTCAGCCGATTCCTGCAAATTTATGCCCACCATGACAAAATCTTTATCTTTAAACTTCTGATGGAGTTTCTCCATGGACGGCATTTCGATCACGCAGGCCAGACACCAGGTTGTCCAAAAATTTATAAATACAATTTTGCCGCGAAGATCGGAAAGGCTGACCGGCCGCCCGTTGGGATCGTTTAATGTTATCTCAAGCGGATCGGCATCAGGTGGAACTTTAAGTATCCCCAAATTACCAAACAGCCGATCCAGCTCCCGGCTCTCGGTCTCAGCAAAAAGATCAATTCCAAATGAACCGAATGCCGTAAATGCAAGAACGGGCAGCACCAGGAGGAATAGACATTTTTTGAGGGCGGGTTTCTTTTTCATCACTTCTCCATGTTAAAACTGAATCGATTGCGGGGCTACAATGCAAACTTATTTAGAAACGGCAGCAGACCCGGTATTAAGATCAGCTTATTGGTGTAAATCATAAATCCCAAAATGACCATGATGGCACCGCTTGTGATTTCCAGAACCCGCATGTATTTTTTAATGCGGTTAAAAAATCTCCAGAATTGGTTGATGCCAACGGCGGTTGCCAAAAAAGGAATCCCCAGGCCGAGAGAATAGATTGACAGTAATAAAACGCCCTGGTTTACATTCTCCAGGGTGCCGGCAAAAGTCAGAATGCCCGCCAGTATCGGGCCGATACAGGGGGTCCAGCCAAAGGCAAAGGCAGCCCCGATGAGCAGTGCCCCGGCATACCCGAAGCGTCTGTCTTTCATATGAAAGCGGGCTTCTTTGTATAAAAAACGGGGCCGGAACAAACCCATCATGTATACACCGAAAAAGATGATGACCAGTCCCGCCACTTTTGTCAGGAAAGATATTTTTGACGTAATGAACATCCCAACCCAGGTGGCGGTTGCTCCCAGCAAAATAAACACGATGGAAAACCCAATGATAAAAAAAACCGAACTGTAAAGAATAATGCGTTTTTCTTTGCTCAGAAACGGAGTGCTTTCATCTTTCTCCCGGATCTCTGCAAATGAAACGCCGGATATAAAGGAAATATATCCCGGCACCAGCGGCAGAACGCAGGGAGACAAAAATGAAATCAAACCGGCGCCAAACGCCATATAAATTGAGACTTCAGGCAAAAATCATGTCCTTTCCTTACAGCCATATCGATGCATCGACAACGGCAGCCACCCCCCCAGCCGGGAGTAAGTTTATTTATACAAAACACCGGGAGTTCCCCGGGTGAGATCCAGTTGAATCGCAACCTCCCCGTTTTCCGGTACGACGGCGGCCTTTTTCTGAGTCTTTAATTTTTCATGCCAGGTTTTGACAAAATATTTTCCCGCAGGAAGATCCTTTATACCGGTTAAACCGATCTGTTGAAGATGACTTGTGTCCGGAATTTCAAAATGGCCATGTTTATCGGTCACCGCAAAATATGGAGTTTTCATGACGAGAATAAAGGCAGCCATTTCGGCATGCACATCACAGCGCAGCTCCACAATGCCGGGTTTGTCGAATACGACCGATTTGCTCTGGCCGGCTTTATAGCTTCCCAGATTGAATTTTTTGGTACGCGACATCGAAAAAACATTATGATCCACCTTGTCGTTATTCGGAAAATCAACCGTGGCGCCCACCGGAACCGCCAAGACAGGCGGAATGAATTCCAGGTTGCGCTGATCCATAACGAATGTTGCCTTTGAAAGGTCTGGGGCAGCCGGGGGGGCCTTGCTCAGATACACCAGGATGTTTTCAGGTGTACGCAGCCCCTTTACCTTAACCGTTCCTTTGATGCTGCCGGCGATGACCGGGCCGGAAAAAAACATGATCGTTGAAAAAACGAATGAAAACATAAGTGTTGAATACGTTCGCAACTTAATTACCTCCTGAAACTACCAGACACTGCTGGTTATTACGATATCTTCGAGATCCCAGCTTTTTATCTTGGCCAGCGCCCTGTGGGCCGGACGATAGACGAGACGGGCTTCGGCGGTGGGCTCGTCTTCAGGATCTTCGATCTTAAATTCGAATGTAAGGGTTACGGTTTTTTTCGGTCGAATGCGCGTATCGGAGACAATCCGGGTGGCTTTCCAGAAAGGCACATTCAGATTTCCCGCATCATCACCCAGTACCCGCGCAAAAACCGCCCCGGGCAGCCCGGCATAATTACCGGTTTTGGCATTGCCCTTTCCGGTCCAATCGGGAAGTCGGCCGCCCTCGATCAGTTTAAGCGGTTTTCCGCCCGAATCGCTGGCCTCGATCAACAGCATCACACTGCGCATGGTTTCTCCGGTGGGCACCCAGTGACCGCCGTTGGTATTGGTGATGAAGGCCGTAACCGTCAGTTTGCCGTCTGAAACGGCTCCTTCCAGTTCCAGTGACAGGGCGGTTTTCAGCTGGGTTTCGGTGCCTCCGTCAAAATGATGTGGCCGAATGTTTTTCGGTGATCTGAAGTTGCCCCACATATTGCGCGCATTGCCGTCGACAACATAATTATCATAGGGCAGCATCTCTTTGCGCCAGCTCATGTGGCAGTCCTGACATTTCTTGCCTTTGTTGGCGTCGTCCGCAGGAAGCTGATCCTGCCACTGTTTCCACTCCTGATAGGTGGTCTGGATGGGGATGAAGGTTTCGTCTTTCAGGCCAAATGCCGCCCACTCCTCAGCGGAATAAACTTTTTGGCCGTCCCAGGTCTTGCCGCCAGGCAGTTTTTGCGACTGGCTGTGGCACAGCGAACAAAACTGCCCCTGATCGAAAACCGGATTGTAGGATGCCGCCATTGGAGGGGCGACCACGTCATCATAAGGCCCGAAGACAAGAATGGAGTTTCCCTGCAGCGGCGTCTGCCTTTCGTGTACGGCGGTCGTCTGGCTGGGTTTGCTCTTGTCCTTGATGACCTTTCTGACCTTGTGGCAGTAGTCACAGCTGATTCCGTCCCATTCTGTCCAGGGAGAGCGCAGCACGCTGTTTAAATCCTGCGAAGCCGGGATAGAACCGGCCACCGACGGTGCGTGGCAGGCCGTACAGTTGCCTTCGCTGTCAGGATTGTCGAGTTTGTATCCCGGTCCATGCCCCGGTCGATTAAAGGCATCGGTTCCGTAGTACATGTTCAGCAATTTGGGATTGGAGGTAGTGTGGGCCATTTTGGATTGGTCATAGTAGCGGGTCAGATTAACATGGCACCCGGAACAGGTCACCGGAGAAATAAAGCGATAATCCGGACGATCATTCAGAAAAACGGGGTTTAAAAAAATGTCCCGCGTGCGGCCTGAAAAATTCGCAGTTTGGCCGTTGTTGAACCAGCCCTCCTTGCCGGCGGCGGCGATGGCGCGCGTGTTCGCAGAATGTGCGGTTTGGAGCTCGTAGCGACCCTGCCGGTCGGTAAGCGTAAAATTTTCCTGCCCGATTAATCTGACTCTGGCATTTTCCACCGGACCATACATTGAAGTCACCCGACCCCGAATCGTGACCAAGGTTTGACTCTCACCCGCGGCGTCAGCCGCTCGGGTCGCTGCGTAATAGGCGGCTACCGCGATGACGCCTATCATCATTAGACCCAAAATCCCTATATTTCTGGTTTTCTTTTGCATTCCGTTTCCTTAAATCCATATACGAAACGGGGTTAAAAATAATGATAAAATCGATTAACCCCGTTTAGTGCGGTAATGTCGATCTTAATCGGATCCATTTTGAAAACAAACACTCAAGCGCTGACCACCAGTGTCCCCTGCATGTTCTGATGCATATCGCCGCAGATGGCATTGCAGGAAAACGTAAAGGTCCCCACCTGATCGGCTTTGAATGACACGTAAATGACCTTTCCCGGCTGGATGCCGTCTTTTAGATAAACACCGAAGTCTTTTAGACTGAAGCCATGAACCACGTCACTGCTTGCCAGTCTAAAAACCACCGTATCACCTTTTTTCACCTCGATGACCGGTCTTTCAATCGGCCGGCCGTGTTTTTGCCAGAACGTAACGGCATGATAAGCCGGCACTTCACCCATTAACCAGCCTCTTTCGGCATGCCCGGTAAGCGTAAATACGCGGGCATTCGGCGGTATTGTTTGAGACGATGCGTGCCGATCGTAATAGGCGACACCCAGAGGCACCCCGACTAATATGATTATGATCAAAATAAGAAAAAATAGGTCCGCTATTTTATTGTGCCTTCCCATAAATAGCTCCTGCAAAACGTTATTTTTCAATTTCAACAAAAGGATTAAGCCTCTGCTGAAAGTTAATTCAAAACGATGAGCCGTCCGGATTGCTTATCGACGCCGACCAGCTGGATGACTTCATTTCCTTCGCCAATGACTTCAGCCTCGTAAAAACTGCCATTGTCGTTAATATTACCAACCTCAAGTTTGGGATTGAGCTTTTTGACATAATTGGTGACAAGATCCCGGGCTTGCTCCAACGTAAGCGGCTGCTTCTGGGCTAAATAACCGTTTTGATCGCGTCGCTGGGGAACATAACCTTGCCCTCCGCCCTGGCCCCATCCGCAGGCATTGGCAATATCTGAGCCGACAAAACTCATCAGCAGCGCAATGGCCAAAATCAGCGAACCGGTAACAATAGGCTTGATCAGTCTTTTCATTTCTATGCCTCCTTATGTTTATAGTGGTTGTCAAAAAAACGTTCCGATCGCAGAACGCTCTTTTTGCTACAACACTTATGCCGCCATCCCTTTTTTCGGAACATTAATATGACAAGCGGTATAAGTACCCGTTCATACAAAGAGTTAATGTTATTTTTATAGGCTGTCTGCAATGGCGGTGCCAAATGCACCATTCAACTGAGGCAACACAAAATAACATGCTGAATTAAGGCAGCATTTTTAAAAATGAGAATTCGAAAACTGTTTAGGAACAGAAAATTTTCCCCGGATACCCCTCTGGCCTGGATAAAAAGTATCCAGTCATCGAAATAAAAAAGGGGAATAATTAAACAGAACCGAACTGGAGGGAATTAACAAAGCAGAGATTGATTGAATAAATAGATAGCAGTTGCTCTACCTGAATCCGGCAAAAGAATTTGCGGCATATGCGTTTTCGGGAGAAGGGGTTGGCCATATTCATCGGATACCGCAGTAAAAATGCCGACATGCGATTGATGGTTTGATCTGGCAGAGGAGACAATGCTGTGGAATTTGCCCGGCTCCTGGCTGGTTTCAAAACCGCAGGAACTGTTTGGTCCATCAGGAGTACAGGTCGAACTTTGCATATCCGCCGGTATGCCGGGAACATGCCGATGCGGAAGTTCAGCGCAGACAGGACAATCTGCACCGCCTTCACAGCTGCTTGCCAGCGCCCCGCCGAAAGCAAAACCAATGCTCATGAATACGGCCAAAATGATGCTGAAGGCTTTTTGAAAAAATCCGGGGCGTATGTTAACTTGATGATTCATACCACTGTGTAGTATATAATGTGTAACACCAGGCGTCAACAGGAAAATGCAGTGGTTCCCAATTAAATTTTCAAGGTACGGCTTCTATCCATCGAACGATATCCGACGACAGGTGTTCTTCCAGCTGGATTTGCCAGCCTGCCGCATGAAGATTGTCTGTTGTGCGCCGGTTGATATTTGCACCCATCATTCGAACGACCATCGGATTTATTATATCAAATATAAATCCCAGCGTTGAATTACCCGGGCGCATATGTTCAAGTAGCAATAACTTTCCATCCGATTTGCAAACCCGTTTGAGTTCCTGAAGACCGGCTATCGGATCCGGCACCGAACAAAATACGAAAGTGGCAAACACCGTATCGAAAGCGTGATCCGCAAAATCCAGGCGCTGGACATCCATTTCGTGAATATCAACCTTGAGATTCAATTTGTTTACCTTTTTGCGTGCCCTGGCTAGCATTTGTGGGCTCAGGTCAATAGCCGTTATATGCACATCTTTTGGGTAATAGGCTAAATTCTTACCGGTTCCGATACCGATTTCCAGAGCTTTCGGACCTGAAATTCGATCCGTCAGCCGCCGTCGCCACGAGGCGAAACGCAGGCCTTCCATGGGAGCTTCCATAAAATCATAGAGAAAAGCAATCCGATTATATCGTTTGCGGGTAAGATCAGGTGAGCAGTGTTGGTCTTTCATAAACAGCATCTCTTAGGTTTAAAATTTAATTTTAAACCGGCAACGTAGGACAAAGTTGCAAGGTTGGTATCCCAAAAAGCGGATAATTTCGATCGACGTTGCCGATACCGAGTCCCAGCTTATTGTTGCTGCAAAATAGCTGCGGCGCATCAAAAAAATCATTGTAACCGTAAGGCGCCACATCATAGTCGGCCAGCGCCATAAAGGGAATTTTGCGCTCGTTCATCAGGTCGGCAAAATGGGGATGGGTAATGGCTAAGAATTGAAACCCTTCAGGGCCCCATCCGGTATCGGTGGTGAGCCTCTTGCGGACCTGGGCGACTGACATTGATTTTGCTTTCTCTTCAGCGCGTATCATTGCACAGTAAAATCCTTTGGGGCGGGCCGGCGCTTCAGGCCGCAGACGGATGTCCTGCGGTTTGTTAAAATCGACATATTCGCATTGCCACGTTTTTCTTTGTTTGATAGCATACTCCCAGGCGAGCTTTGCGGAAAGCACCGCATCTGAATGACCCCGGCCGTCGTCGCCAAATCCATAAAAAAGGACAGTTCCGATATATCCCTGCCTTCGATCATTAACGGTCAGATGCGGTGAAAATAACTTTTCCGCTATTTCGAATTCATTACTTTCGATGGGCCAGCCCATTTTCTTACTGGCTTGGCGCCAGGCTTTTATTTGCACCTTCATTGGAAGAATAACGGTGCCCTGGTTTGAGGGGCTGCCCTTTAAAAACAGGCGGTGAATAAAATGAAGAAGTGCCATGCTTAAATCACCTCCTTTTCTCTCTATTATCGATTTATTTTGCATCAATTCGCTAAGTCGGCTAAGTTAAATCGGCGACTTTCTCTTTATCGAGAAAAGGCGGTTTGAAACCTCTTAATTTTAATGCAAAAGGTTGTCATCTCCATAATTAAATAGAGCAAGGCACATGCCAATGATATTCGGGATCACGGCCAAATCCATAATACAATAAAATTATTTTATATATTAGTATTCTCGCTTCGAAATTCAATAGCCAGAACCGTGTTTATTTTTCTGAAGATTCTATAACTGGCAAGAAAGTTCGCAGTTCTACCCGAAAGACTGGGGTGAAATGGATAACAATTACCCATCCATGAGATTAATATAGAGCGATTGATCTTCTTATTTGTATTATTATAGTTATTTATAAGCTTGGACGTCAGCGGCACATATTTTGCTGAAATAGCTTCAAAGTTTTTCTGAAAAAAGAAAAGGGCCGACGGCCTTTCATTAATTTTTCGGATTCATTTCATCATAAAAGGGGTTTTGCTGAATATGAGTGCCGGACAAGGCAAAATTTTTTCACCGGGAACCACCATCGAGGACAAATGGGTCATTCTGGAATTTATCGACAAAGGTGCCTTCGGTGAGGTTTACCGGGCTCATCAGTTGAATCTGCAGCGGGATGTGGCCATTAAGGTGGTTTCCCAGGAATGGCTCAAATCGACGCTGGAAGATGATGAAGAAATCGATATTGCCCTGCAGCGATTTCGACGCGAGGTTCAGGCCATGGCACGCATCCGGCATCCCAATGTGTTGCAGGTATTCGACAACGGTTCGATGGAAATCCGCCAAAACGGAAATCGCCATCCGGTGGAATATATCGTCATGGAATATATTCCGGGTGAAACGCTGCGATACACCATGTCGGAGGAGGGCTTCTACCCCGAGCAGAACCTGGTCAAAGAGTGGCTGGAGGACTACTTCTTTCCGGTACTGGCAGGCGTCAAGGCCATCCATGCCTTGGACATGGTCCATCGCGATCTCAAACCTGAAAATGTCCTGATGGACGGCGAGACTCCCAAAATTGCCGACTTCGGTCTGGCCCGCTCCCATCGTTTAAAACCGGTCACCCGGTCCATGGAAATAAAAGGCACGGCCCATTACATGTCGCCGGAACATTTTTTTGATTTCAGAAAAGCCGACCAGCGCGCCGATATTCATTCGCTGGGCAAGATCCTGTATGAGGCTGTTGATGGAAAAATTAATGAAAAAAGTCTTCCGTTTAAAACCGCATCTCTGGCAAACACCGAAACTCCTTTTTTTCAAAAACTGGATGAAATCATCCGCAATGCTACGGCTGAAAACAAAGAAGAGCGGCTGGATTCGGTGGAAAAGCTGCATGCAGAATTGCAGGCGGCCGTTGACAGTTTGAAAACGGAGCAGGCGGTCGGCGAGCGGCAACAACCCGAGCGCGTTTCATTTATTTACCAACCCCGCTGGATCTGGTCGGGTATTGCTTTGGCCGTTGTTTCGGTTGCCGCCATGACTTTCTGGCATATTTACGCTAAACCCGAAAAATTAAATACGCGTCTTAAAAGTCCACCGGCAACTTCCACCAATCTTCAGGAATCCGGAAAATCTGAATTTTCCTCAGCGGCTCCCGCGAAAACTATACTAACCGAAGACGGTGCGACGCTTCACTTTATGACCGGCGGTGAAGTTTCTCTTCCAGAGCGTCTGACGCAGGGATCTGCAACGGTAAAAAACGTGGACGCCTTCTACATGGATGAAGCTCCGGTGACCAATCATCAATTCATCCATTTTCTGAACCGAAACCTGCCAACGCTCACAGTCGAAAACGGCGTCGTGCGTCAAGACGATGAAATCTGGCTGCTCATCGGAGAAATATTTGAGGACTACGCGCCGATTTTATTTCGCAACGGAATTTTTGATGTTAGTCAGGCCTCTTATGCATCATTTCCGGTTTTAAGGGTAACCGGTTATGGAGCAGCGGCCTATGCCCGCTTTTACGGTAGACGCCTGCCCTCCACGGAAGAATGGGATTATGCATTTGGCGGCAACGATGGGAAACCTGAACAAACCCGGCAACCCGCCAAGAGCACCGCGGACTCAAATGATATGGAAAAGATGCACCGCGCGATGATAGAGGGTAATGAGGAAGAAGAAAAGTCAGCGCCACAGAACCCGGTCGATCGGTTATCTCCGGTATCGAATTACCCTCCCAATAAATATGGCCTGCGCGATATGGGCAATGGCTCTAGCGAGTGGAGTTTGCTCAACACCGCCTCGGATTCGAAAAAACTTCCGGCAGATTATGTCCTGATGCCGGAAGGTGTGCCGCGTCAGCCATGGGAAGCTTTCGAGTATGTAGGATTCCGCACCGCTCAGAAGGTCAGTCAATCGCTCATGACAACGAGATAAACAAGTCAAGGGAAATAACCTTGTTGGGATTTCTTAATCTGCAGGCAGGACATACCAACCTGGCCTTAGTTTAAGAGAAATACAAAAAATCCCCCGATCAGGATCAAAAGCGTCAGATAAGATGCAATTTTTTTCAAACTCAAGCCTTCAGAAGCATCTTTCATATCCATCTTTTTAATTTTCGTGTAACGGTGATGGCAAAAGATGAGAACGCCGGTTACGAGGACGGCGAAGATGTTCATCCAGAAAGAATAATCAATTTTAAATTGAGCGACTTCTTCAGCTTTTATAGCACTTGTCGGCATAACATTTAGCACGGCAAATGCGTAGTGCAGGGTTATTGCCGTCAGCACAATGCTCACATACATGATGGCGGCGATGTAGATGGCGGTTTTCCAGCCGTAATATTTGGCGTTGACGGCCACCAGCGGTGGTACCATAAGATCGGAATAGATGAATCCCATAATGCCGGCAAACAGAACCCCATTGGCATTCAACACCGTTGCCAGCGGAATGTTGCCCATGGAGCCGATAAAGGTGGCGGCCGCTACAAATGGCGCCAGCAGGCTGTTTTCGAGGACGATCCAGAAATTCAGCCCGGAATTCGAGACAATATCCGCCAGGAAAATCGACTGCCAGAAGGATCGGGGCACGAGCACAGCCACAAATCCCGCCACGGTAAAACCGATGAGGATTTCGCGCCACACCATCTTCCATTCCATTACAAATAAATGCCCCACCAGCAGCCAGCCTTCCCGGCTCTTTATCCGCTCACGCCAATCGAAATCCCCTTCCTCGGCTTCGGCTTCTTTTTCTACTTTTTGCCTGGACGCTTTCAGCCAATTTTCCGGATAGGTCAAAACGATAAGAATGCTGCTGATGGCAATCAAAAGCAGGCCACCGATAACTTCGGCCGCCAGAAACTGCCAGCCGAGAAAAATTAAAATGAGAATTCCCAGCTCGATGACCAGATTGGTTGAAGCGAACATGAAAGCCACGGCCGCAACAAAATGGGCGCCTTTGAGCAGCAATGAACGGGCTGTCGCCAGCGCTGCAAAAGAACATGACGATGAGATCGTGCCGAAAAGAGTTGCCAGTGAGAGGCTTTTGGGCCGCGGGTTCCCGATGTAAGGTGTGAGCTTGCCTTTGGGCACAAATGCCTGTATCATGGCGCTGATGAAGTAACCCAGAACAAAGGCCCAGCCGGATTTCCAAAAAAACCCGACTGATGTCTTCACCGCTTCGCCATAGAGAAGCCAGAAAGGCGTATCCATATCGATATCTCCTGATCATTGGTAGCCGAAATGAAGCCTTAAAAAAAACCATCGTAGCTTTTTTTATGGCTGGTAGCTATAAAGTCTATCCTGTATTGGTATTTTGTTTCAAATGTATTTTTTAGGCAAAGACAAAGTAAAGATTTGATTTATCTTCCTATAAAAAATGCATTTAACGGGCTTGAAGATGAAGGAAAATATCGCCTCGGTTATTATCGAAAGCATGAGTGACGGGCTTATTGTACTTGACTTCCATGGACGGATCACCCAGCTAAATCCGGCAGCATCAGACCTGCTCGGCATTAAAATGGAAGGAATCAAGGACAAGACATATTATCAGCTTTTCATGGATGAGCCCGGAAATGATGCATTCAACGATCTCATTTTAGACGGAATTCAAAATGGTGAAACGAGGCTTTATGGAGAAGTGCCGTTTAAGAGAAGAGACGGGCATTGGTTCGACTTTGCGGTAACCACCTCCTTTTTGAGGACAGAGTCTGAAAAGCAAGAGAAGGTGGGTATAGTAGTCGTTTTCAAGAACATTACTGAATTTAAAGAGCTGGATCGGGCACGGGAGAGGGTTCTAAATCACCTCGCTCATGAACTGAGAACACCGCTGTCCATTACCCTAGCATCGTTGAGAAGGATACAATCTTCCCATAATGAAAAGCCACTGGAAAGGATAAAAAGAAATCTGGAAAGGCTGCAGGACATTCAGGTGGAAGTCGAGGACATTGTCAAACAAAGAGCACCGGAAGAAAAGCCCGAAAAGTTGGATTTTTTAGAGCAGGTGTTGGATTTTTTGGATGTCCTGGAAGAGGAAAAGTCGATCCACACGGAAGCGTTACATTTTTTGAGAAAACGGATTGAAGACTTTTTCAGGACCGATCAATCGAAACTGGAGAATGTGGCAATAGGCGAGCACATACAAAACGCCGTGGCAGCTGCCGGACGGCTTTCATCTCATCGCTCGGTTGCGCTTTTGACGGAGATAAAAGATGATTCCCGCATCATGATCGATCCTGATGTTTTGGACATGACGCTCATAAGCCTTCTAAAAAATGCGATCGAAAATACGCCTGATGGCGGAGAGGTCCTGATATCAGTTTATCGTCAACCGGAAAGCGTTGTAATTGAGGTTAGAGATACCGGTGTGGGAATTACCGACCAGAGCCGAAAGCACATTTTCGGCGGCTTTTACCACTCCATGGAGACGGATCTGTATTCCACAAAGAAGCCATTTGACTTTGGTGCAGGGGGAAAAGGATTGGACCTGCTGCGAATTAAGATGTTCGGGAAGACATATCATTTTAAAATAGAGTGCAAGAGTGCCCGATGTAAACATATTCCTCGAGAAAATGACGTCTGCCCTGGAAGCATCGCAAAATGTCCCCACATTCACGGCAAAAAGCAGTGCGCTCGATCAGGCGGTTCTGTTTTTAAACTTATATTTACAGCTGCCTTAGCTCCCTGAACAGAGTCTCCCATATCGGTTCCTGCAAAATTCACAAAAACAGCTGTTCATTTTTAGGGAAGGCTTCTTTACATCCGGGGACAATCAAAGGAGGTCTTTTTTCTTTTCCTCAAATTCCTGCTTATTGATTTCTCCACGAGCATAACGCTCCTTGAGGATGTCAAGAGCGCTGGAGGAAGTGTCGGTTCGGCGGGGGCTTGAATGTCCCTTGGAGTTTTGCACAAGCCATTTGATGAGGAAAACCGATCCCACAATGATGAAAATCCAGAATATGATCATAAAAATCCCTCCAAACCAGCCCATGCCCCATTCGCCCATCATTCCTGACCCCATATGATACCCGCCGTATCCTCCCTGTTGTGCAAATGCTTCACCGTTGTATGCCGGATAGATTAAGAACAAAGCTATCCAACTCCACGGCGAAAAATTCTTTAATTTCATTTTCGATCCTCTCTTCAAAAAGCAGTCAGCATCTCATGCACACTGGGTTCACGAATGAACCGACTTCACTTTTAGGTTTCGCAATATGCGGTCTTTTTCAAAGGAGGGAAATATCGGCTTTTAGTCCTTCCACTAATAGGCCGATTGCATCCCCCCTTATCTTTGTATGCCAGAGTTCCATCTACGAGAGAGATCTCTCCATGGTTCTCAATCTCAATAAGCGGAACGCATCCAGCCCGTATCCTTATTGACCAGAATCTTGTTCACCAACGAGCCGTCCTTGGTTTCGATATTCACCTCGTAGTTATTGCCTTTATCCTCAATCTTTCCCATCTTAAGGTTGGGATTTCTTGTGGCGCCCAGGTAGTTTTCAACCTCTTGCCTGGCCTGGTCTTTGCTCAGAGGTTCAGAGGACTGCTGTTGCTGCGGTCCGTATCCTTGCTGGGGCCCGTAACCATACCCGTATCCCGGACCCATCATTCCAGGTCCCATCCCATAGCCGGGGCCCATCATGCCGTAGCCGCCGTGCATTCCGCCCATCATTCCCGGGCCCATGCCATAGCCATAACCTCGACTCATCATGCCGGGGCCCATCCCGTATCCATGGCCAATATAATTGCCGCAGTAAGGGCAGTAATTATAGTTCTGTTCCGGGGAGGGACCGTATTCATTCCCGGGCCCTGTCATGCCGCGTCCCATGTGCGCATACCCCACACCAACGCCCAGCGCAAGAACCAGCGCCGCCATGATTGCCAACAATAGTGTCTTTTTCATTTTATTTTTCCCCTTTCCTAATACATTATGCGTTGAAGGATTCGAAACCTTAATTCAAAATCTTACTCTCTTGTGAATGTCGGTAAATGGATGATTGCCTGTATTTATGCACCGAAAAGACTGTATATGAAGCAATATGCATGCCGCTTATATCAACAGGGTCAAGAGGTTAGCTGTATTTCTTTCCATTGAATTCACCTCTTATATTCACCGCTTCTTTATGGATTTAATGCATACAACAATTTCCCCATAGAAAAAAAATCGAAAAGCTATAAATGAAAATACCTTATTGACCCCATTGATATTGTGAATTTATCTGAGTAATTGTCTGATGGAGGCCGGGAGTTTTAACTTCAACCCCTTGTAGAGCGGTTCAAAACAAAAAGTTCTGCGACCGCTAATTTAGGCGGCTATGGAATGGAGGCGCCGGCATGATCCTTATGCCTGTGATAATGGTTTCACCATTATTGGCACTGTTGCTGTTTTTCTACCTGCCCATGAGCACTGCACTGCCGATATACATTGTGATTCTGATTGTGGCCGGGCTTTGCCACTATTTTATGTATCAGTCGATGAGAGCGAAGCCCAGATCCGGACTGGAAGCAATGATTGGGGGGCAAGCAGTGGCGCTGGAGGATATCGATCCGGAAGGTATGATCAAGTTCAAAGATGAATTATGAAAAGCAACTGCCCGGGGTAAAAAAATCGCTGCGGGAAAGAAGGTCAGGATCCTGGAGGCCCAGGGGCTTGTTTTAATTGTAGAAAATATAAATGAGGATCAAAAGATGTCCGGGTTGCGGCAGCCAGAAAAATTACACCGGCGAGATGAAAAGTAGATTTTGAAGCTACTTCTTTACATTTTGGAATCGGGCGCAATACCCACCGCAAAGAGAAAGCTGTGAGGGACCGGGTAAAATTGCACCTTTTCCCGGTTGCCGCCACCCGAAAATGATCCCTTATTTCTCTTTGCTAAGATGTTTCTCAGGATCTTTTGCGAATGTCTCCTTGCAGCCGACGGCGCAGAAATAATAGGTTTTCCCCTTATGTTCGTAAGTCGCTGCGGCATTCTTTTCATCGACATTCATTTTGCACACAGGATCAACAGCCATTTAAGTCACCTCCCTTCCTTCTTCATTGAAGCAATCTATAGACAATGAACTATTTTGAATTGAAAAATTCCATTTCCGAACAAAACTCTTTTGGTCCTCGCGGTATCTTTCTTATGCCGAAGCCAGCGCAGGCACCCGAAATCGCCTTAACCGCAGGGCATTGGATACCACCGTCACCGATGAGAGCCCCATGGCAGCGGCCGCAAAAATCGGGTTGAGCAGTATTCCGAAAAAGGGAAACAGGATACCCGCAGCCACCGGGATCAAAATGGTGTTGTACGCAAAGGCCCAGAACAGGTTCTGTTTGATGTTTCGAATCGTCGCCCGACTCAGGGCGATGGCCGTCAACACCCCTTTCAGATCCCCGCTGATCAGCGTGATATCCGATGATTCTATGGCCACATCGGTTCCGGTTCCGATGGCAATGCCTACGTCGGCCTGGGCCAGGGCCGGCGCATCGTTGATGCCATCGCCCACCATGGCCACCTTTTTGCCTTCGGCCTGCAGTTTTTTTACTTCGTCGGCCTTTCCGTCCGGAAGCACTTCGGCCAGAACCCGATCGATGCCGATCTGATCGGCAATGGCCTCTGCGGTTCGCTTGTTGTCACCGGTGATCATGGCCACCTCGATGCCCATTGAATGCAGCGCTGCCACGGCCGCCTTCGAATTTTCCTTCAGCGTGTCGGCCACGGCCACAATGCCCGCCGGCTTCTCATCGACGGCCACAAACATAGGGGTTTTTCCCTGTTTTGAAAAAGTGTCGGCTTGTTCATCGAGCTCCGATGTCGGAACGCCCCGGTTCCGCATCAGCTTCAAATTGCCAAGAAGCAGGGATTTGTTCTCGATGGTCGCCTCGATGCCGTGGCCGGCAATGGCGTTGAACTTTTCGGGGCTGATCAGGGCAAGGTTTTTCTCCATCGCCCGGTTGACGATGGCCTCGCCCAGCGGGTGCTCCGATCCTTTTTCAGCAGAGGCGCTGTAGCGCAGAATCTCGTCCTCTTTGAAACCGTCGAAGGCGGCAATATCGGTCACAGAAGGCTTGCCTTCGGTCAGCGTACCGGTTTTATCGAGCACAATGGCCTTCAGCTTGTGGGCCGTCTCCAGGGCTTCACCGCCCCGGATCAGTACGCCCGATTCCGCCCCTTTGCCGGTTCCGACCATAATGGAGGTGGGGGTAGCCAGACCGAGCGCGCAGGGACAGGCGATAATGAGCACGGCCACAAAATTAAGCACCGCGTAAGTAAGCGCCGGCGCCGGTCCTAAAAAATACCAGATGCCGAAGGTGACAATGGCAATACCGATCACCACCGGTACAAAATAGCCGGCAATGATGTCGGCCAGTCTGGCAATCGGGGGTTTGGTGCCCTGGGCCTCTTCCACCATTTTGATGATCTGAGACAGCATGGTGTCTTTGCCGACCTTTACGGCCTCAAATTGAAAGGTTCCGGTCTTATTGATGGTGGCGCCGATTACCTCGTCGTCGGCATGCTTTTCCACCGGAATAGACTCTCCGGTAACCATCGATTCGTCGACCGCAGAATGTCCTTCTTTGACGATACCGTCCACCGGGATCTTTTCTCCCGGTCGAACCACCACGCGATCGCCGATTTCGACTTCCTCTACGGGAATATCTTCCTCCCGGCCATCTCTTACCACCCGGGCGGTTTTGGCCTGAAGGCCGATCAACTTTTTAATGGCCTCCGACGTTTGCCCCTTGGCCCGCGCTTCAAGCAGCCGGCCGAGCAGAATGAGCACAATGATGGCGCCGGCGGTATCGAAATAGACCTCGGCCATCAAGCCCTGGGCCGAAAAAAGATGAGGAAAGAACATTGCCAGCACGCTGTACAGATAGGCTGAGGAGGTGCCGACGGCAATCAACGTATTCATATCCGCCGACCCGTGTTTGGCAGTCTTCCATGCACCGCTGTAAAACTGCCATCCCACCCAGAATTGAATGGGTGTTTGAAAAATCAGCTGCAAAAAGAAATTGACCTCACGATTCAGGCTGTACAGGCGGTCCAGTCCGAGCATCTTCCAGTATGCCAGCAAAAACACCGGAATCACCAGCACCAGGCCCGAGATAAACTTCCGTTTTAATTTCTGAAATTCGGCCTCACGAGCGGCCCGCTCCTGATCGACGACATCCTGCTTTTCAACCCGACCGGTGTCCAGGATCTCATAGCCCGCGTCTTTAACCGCCTTTTTAAAATCTTCCAGGGCAACGGTCCCCGGAATATACTGCACGGTGGCCCGCTCGGTTGCAAAGTTCACGCCGGCCTTTACCACCCCGTCCAGCCCATTGAGAGCGCTTTCAACCTTTTTAACACATGAGGCGCAGGACATACCGTGAACCGGCAGCGTGACTTTCTCAAGCCCGGCTCCATATCCCAGATCCCTGACGGTGTCGACCAGATCCACCATTTGAACCCGGGACGAATCGAAGGTGACGTTGGCCTTTTCCGAGGCAAAATTGACCTTGGCCTCATGAATGCCGCTCATCTTCGCCAGGCCCTTTTCGATCCTGGCCACACAGCTGGCGCAGCTCATTCCGGATACGGGAAACTCCACAGTCTTCAGATTTTCCATCGGCAGATTCGGCTCGGGCGGATTCATATCGGCACCATCTATGTCTGAGTTTAGATATTTTTCCGGGTCGGCATCGAATTTTTCCTTGCAAGCGCTGTTGCAAAAATAGATAAACTGCCCGCTGTGAATGCTCATCTCCGCAGCATCCGCGATTTCGATCTGCATGCCGCATACCGGATCGGTGGTCTTGCCCCACTTTTTGACACCGTTGATAAATTTATCAGGCTCTCTGTTGAAAGCATCTCTGCAATAGGTGGCGCAGAAATGATAGTCCTCTCCTTCATAGGTAGTCTTGGCCGGCGCCGATTTCTCATCCACAATCATTCCGCAAACCATATCAACAGCCATAATGTATCACTCCTTTTTGTTGTCCTTGATTAATCGCTTCATAGTTTTTATTTATGCAATGTTTATGCCACATTGTGGTATAGAATAGTATGCAACTTCAGCCTAAATAATTCCAATCATATTCACTCGAACGGAGAATGGTGGTAAAAATTACGGATACTTCTATGGATTGGTTATAACAGCGGTTCTGGGGAATAATTTATTTTGAAATTTCACTCAACGAATTTTGTCACCAAAAGCGTAATATCATCTTCCTGTTTGACAGAGCCCTGGAAAGTTTTTATCGAATCGATTATGGAACCCAATATACCGTCTGAGGAATGTGCAGCATTTTTCCGTATTAGATCTTTCAGTCTCTCTCTGCCGAACATTTCGCCACCAGAGTTTCGAGCTTCCCATATACCGTCGGTTCCGATAACCAGGATCTGTCCGCTTGATAATTTGCGAACTTTTTCCTGATAACTTCCCTCCGGATCGATTCCTAGGGCAATACCATCACCCCAGAGCTCCTTAAATGTGTCAAGGTCAGGATCATAGAATAGGGCCGGATCATGACCGGCCCTTACCCAGCGTAATTTTTTTTCGGCCGGGAAGATCTCTGCATAAAACAGCGTAACAAATTGACCGGTATCGCCGGTATCCTGCGCCAGCAGGCGGTTGACCCTGGCAATACTTTCAGTGATGCTTTCGTGCGGCGATACGTTGCTTTTGATAAATGCCCGAATTGTCGCCATCAGCAGGGCCGCCGATACACCGTGGCCTGAGACATCCCCGATCGCAATTCCGAGACGATCCGTATTCTGCCGCTGCACAGTAAAAAAGTCGTAAAAGTCTCCTCCCGTCTGATCACAATAGATGCTTTTTGCAGCAATATCGAGACCGGGGATCTGCGGTACCGTCTTTGGAAGCAGGTTTTGCTGAACTTCCATGGCAACATCCAGCGCCTGTTTTATCCTCATTCGCTCTTCAAGTTGCAGCATCATCGTATTAAAGCTGCGGGCTAATTCACCGACTTCATCTCTGGTTTTTACTGGAAGGGGTTTTCCAAAATCGCCGCCGGCAATCCTTTCGGCCGCCAGGGAAACTTCTTTAATTGAAGAGGCTGTTCGCCCGCTAACGAATCTGATTAACAAAAGAATCAAAAAAATAAACACTGCACTAAAGATAAGATAGAACGACCGAAATTTCACGATTGGCGCCAAAATCTTCTCGCCCGGGGCAATCATCACCAGGCTCCAGGGAGCTTCTTGAAGTTTGTAGAATCCGCTCACTTCAGCAGGCGGGTGTCCCGGGCCGCGGATAGTCCCGAAGACCTCTTCTTTTAAGGCTTTCAGCGTTTTTAATTCCACCGCATCATTATTATCAGCCAATGCTTTTCTTTCTTGGGAAACGGTTCCGGCAAGTATGTTTCCGTTATCATCCACCAGAAATGCCTTGTTGCTTTGCCACCAGCCGCTGTCAATAATATCTGCGATAAGGGAATCAAAGCGAATCACGACTTCGAATTGCCCTATCGTCTGGCCACTTTTATCGACCAGAAGTGAAGTGAGAGATACCGTTTTATTTTTAACCAGTGAATCGTATCGCGGCGAGGTGATTACCGCCGCTTTTGCCTGGTGAAACCGTCTCATCATCATCATCTGGCTTCTCTCTTCACTCTGCGGCATGCCGCCCAGTTGGCCCATTCGGGAGCGCATTTGAGTCATGGGGCGAAAATCTTTAGAAGCGCTTGAAGATTCGACCCCTTTATCTATCCAGGTCAAGTCAACTCGCGAAACACCTTCTGATTTCTGCAATTGCCCCACAACCCAGCTGTAAACATGATCCGGGTCTTGACTGCCCGCGGCTTCATCCAGCATCCCTATCCATTTTTTGGTGCGGTCCAGACGCATGTCTACGCTATGGGCGGCGCGCTGCAATTTAAGGATGGCAGCTTCCTTCCACTGAGCCAGCAGGCTGTTTCTGGCATAGATAAAGCCGGCAAATCCCATGCCGATTAACAGCACCGCTACCGGGAATAACACAAAGAATGCCAATCTCTGCTGCAAGCTTTTTGGGCTAATCATGACAAAATCCTCCAAGATCTAATTTGAGCTATTTTATTTTGGATAAAACAATCAGAGAGTCGTATATTTTTTACTCATGTGAATATCTAATTTGAGCAGGAATTGCTAATTTTTTGCGCACAACGAGCTTTGGAAAATTAAAATTTAATATACCAGACTAAAAATAACCTAAAAATACATCTTAATTTCAAGAGGTTAAAATTATCGTTTTTTCTTTTGGCATATCTATTGCGAATAGACTGTTAACGACAATCAATTTTAAATTTCACAAGTATTTTGTAATGAAAATTTAATGCCAATGTCTGCCGACTATTGGTTGTTTTCGGAGATTGCACACATCGTAAAGCCTCATGAAAGATAAAAAATCCATATTAATTGTCGATGACGACATTGCCCATCGCACCATGCTGAGCGCTCTTCTTGGATGGCAATATGATATCGTAGAGGCAGATGACGGTTCAACAGCCATAGAATGGATTCAGAATCGCACCTTTGATCTGGTCCTGATGGATGTCCGCATGGAAAACATATCCGGCCTGGAAGCGTTGGCTCGAATCAAAAGTCATAACCCATCGATTCCTGTTATCATGATGACGGCCTATCCCACAACTGAATCAACTACGTGGGCTTTGGAAAAGGGAGCCTATGATTTTCTTTCCAAACCTTTCGATTTTGATCATCTAAGACTAACTATTGAAAAAGCCATTGCTCACGCTTGAATACTTTTATGGAGATGAAGTATGGCTTTAGATGAAAAAAGCCTAGCTGAGCTATATCAAAAGAGATCCAGATACTATGACTTCACTGCCAACTTTTATTATTTTTTGGGCATACGGGAACTTGCATATCGCAAAATAGCCGTGGATGCCCTTAAATTGGAACGCGGCGATACTGTAGTCGAAATCGGCTGCGGAACCGGTCTGAATTTTAAGCTGCTCCTGGAACGGGTTGGATCTGAAGGAAAAATTATCGGCGTTGATTTAACCGCCGAAATGCTCTCTGCGGCCGGTAAGCGAATCGAGCGCCACAATTGGTCGAATATCGAGCTGGTCCAGTCTGATGCGGCTGCCTATGATTTCTCGGATCGCACGGACGGCATTATTTCGACATTCGCCATAACCCTTATTCCCGAATACGACAAAATTATCAAAAAGGGTGCTGCAGCACTTTCTCCAGGCAAAAGACTGGTGGTACTGGATTTTAAAATGCCTGACAGCTGGCCGATGTGGCTGATCAGATTTTTTGTTATCATCACCCGGCCTTTTGGGGTCACCCTGGATCTGGCAGATCGGCATCCATGGGAGTCAATCGACCGGTGTCTTGATCTGGTGGAATTCAATTCGAAATATTTTGGCGGGATTTATATTGCCGCCGGCCAGAAAGGTTAGAGCGGATTTTAAAGAACGGGTATATAATATCCACGAAGATCCTTCCCTGATCGGCAAAACCGATAAATTTTTTCGCACCTTCCCGGCAAGCCTTCTTGAGCGTCTATGACCGTTTAAACTTTTTTATAGATATTTATTATCATACCAGTTGCTTAAACATCATCACCCCATCCTGGCATAACGCTTGCACTTAATCCTTATTAGAAATCGCACAATGATATTAATCGTTGTCTAGGAGGAAAAATAATGAATCAAGTAGCAAAAAGAACCGAGACGTTTATTGACCCGGTATGCGGTATGTCCGTGAACCCGGAGAAGACGGATATCGAAGCAACAGTCGAAGGACAGACTTATTACTTTTGCGCGGAGGGTTGCCGTAAAGCATTTACTAAAGAGCCCCAAAAGTACCTGGAATTAAAATCCGGAAAAAAGAAAAGCTGGTGGTGCCGATATACGGAACGCCTGGAAAAGGCCACCGGCGGACAGTCGATGAAATGCCACTAGACCGCAAAGAGATATTTCCAATTATATTTATTCAGGAACTGATAGACGATACGAAATCAATCAGAATGGCGATCCTTGAGGTTGCCAATGTACCGGAGAGGGTTTTTAACTGGTCGATCGAACCCTACTTTAAATTATTAGTTTGTAATTAATAAGGATAGGAGGAAAAAAATGAAACCAAAAATGTTACTGATTATAAGTACAATGGCATCTGCCCTTTTTATCGGGAGTTTGGTCTATGCTGGCGGCATGATGGGTGGTGGTATGGGCGGAGGCATGATGGGCGGCTATAGACAGGGATTCTCAAATCCCTGGCAAAACCAAAATAACCCGAACGCTTATAATAACAACTATAATAACAACAGGTCCGATCAACGAAAGACCTATCAGGATAAAGCCAAGGAAACTCAACAGCTGAGACAGGATATCCGGGAAAAACGGCAGGAACTTTCCGAACTATACCGTTCCCCAAAACCGGATACAGCTCAGATCGACAAAAAAATCGATGAGCTTTCCAGGCTTGAAGCCGAATTGGATCAAAAAATGCTGAGCCGATAACCAGCCGGTCTTGTAAAACTCTAGCTGGCGCTATCCATCCAGCGCTATTAATTTAAGAAACTGAAATAAATCTTCGCAGCTAAAGGAAAGCATGTCATGATCAAATCGTTATTTCTTAAAATAAAGCAAAATAATTTTGTGGCTATGGTGCTGTGCTGTGCGATTCCGATAATCGGGATTATGGCACTTTCCGTCTCAGGTGTCCTCGAATCCTGGGCTTATTTACTGGTGTTTCTGCTGTGCCCTTTGGGACATATTTTTATGATGCGGGGATGCATTCATCTCACACCGAGCAGACCGTACAGCCCAAAGTCAACGAAATTGAACCCAAACCGCAATAAACGCTTTTGTATTAATGATATAAGATTAGCGTCGGAAGGATCTGGCTGGCAACAAAACGCATGGTAGCAGGCACAAGGCATATGAACGCAAAGAAACACCTCCTGATTTTTTGATTGGAAGTATGGCTTTCATTGCTTCCCTACAATTAATTGTTCTATCAATATCTTATCCAGTCAGTTGCTGTTTCGGATTATGTTAATTTCTCTATAACATACAACGCGGAATAAAGTACAGATCAAGAAAAAATTAATTTTTTAAACTTTAAGAAACCCTTGCTGCTGGATATCAATGGCAAGGCTTCTTTCGATTATGGTATCTGCGTTTATTCCGCCCGTTTCTTGTTAGACAGGCATGGAGAGTTGATTGACAATGCGCTGGGGGCAAGAGATTGGTCAAGTGTTGACAGCCGAAATCTTATCCAATATCTTATCGATCAAAACAGGACGGGAATAAACGGTCAAAGACAAAAATTGGCGCCAGACATGGAAACAAAAAAATATAACTATCGAGCGTTCGTTCTCGTATTTCTGGTGGTAGCGGCCCTTGTGATTGTATTTGCCCTGAAGCAAAATAATCCGTATTTAAAATTTTCACCTTTAGAGACCGGAGTGCCGGCGCCGAATTTTACTCTTCCAGCGCTCGATGGTAATATGGTCAGCCTCTCCGACCATAAAGGACATGTCGTTCTTGTCAATATCTGGGCCACCTGGTGTCCGCCGTGTGTCGATGAAATGCCTTCAATGGAAAGGCTTTATCAAGAGCTTAAGGGTGAAAATTTCGAAATCCTCGCAGTTAGCATTGACGCACTTGGGGAAAAAGCCGTTGCCCCTTTTATAAAAAAATACAAGCTGAGCTTTCCAGCGTTGATGGATCCGGATGGAACCATAAAAGACCCCTATCAGACCACCGGTGTTCCGGAGAGCTTCATAATCAACAAAGACGGCATTCTCGTAGAAAAAATTATCGGTCCCAGAAACTGGGCTGATCCCGCGGTTGTCCGCTACTTGCGTGAAATGATTAGAAGTGGTTCACCCAAAAGGATATCTGAGTCGTTTCTTCCATATTATATAAGCCGGCCGGAAAATATTTGCATAAGATTTCCCTTTCGGCGGAAAGATAGATCCTTGGCTTAGATCAGGAAGATATCGTGCAAAAAAGTAACGGAGGCCCGCTTTAGCAGGACCCCCGTTTTGTTTGCAAAAATTACATATTACCGCCGCCCATTCCGCCGCCGCCACCGCCGGAGCCGCCAGAGCCACCGCCCATTCCACCACCGGAGCCACCGCCCATTCCGCCGCCGGAATCACCGCCATGGCCGCCCATACCTTCCTGACCGCCATGTTGCCCCGCATTGAAGCTATGGCTCCTCGAGAAACTTTCTGAAAAAGAATGCCTCGAGTTGGTCATCATGGTGTTTTGCAAGGTATGCATTTCTTGCGCGCTGTATCCCTGTTGCAGCGCCTGGCAGACAGAATCTCCCACAGATTCTGATTGCATTCCAAGGCGCGCCGCCGTCCGGGTGGTCATAAAGGTTTGCAGCGCCAAATCTTCCGCATGCGTTCTGGTCATATTTTGGGTTCTTTGCTGCAGGGCCTGCATAATGCGACCGGTATCTTCATGCTTCATTCCCGCCGCCATGCTTCCGGCCAGAATTGCTGCCATCTGATGAATTCTGGTCCTGTCATTGGTAATTGCTTTTGCCTGCTTTTGAGCGAACTCATGACGGGATCGCACCTGCTCCATGGCCTTTAAAACAGCCTTGGCTTGAACCTGTTTGGCCAACCCTTCCTGGGCTTTGCTCATGATCGGCTCTGTCTGCAGTCCTTGTTGTCGGGCATCCATGAGGATAGCGTTTGCTTGCAGGACCTGTTGCTGGCTGAAGTTGCTGGCAAGCATCTGGCGCGTCAATTCGATCACATCTTCAGTGTTGAAACCCTGGGTTATCATTTGCCGGGTACTGTTTTTTACCTGCTGGGTTGCCGTTTTGGGTAGTCCCTCTTCCACTGGATCCGCCGAAGCAACTGCGGCACAAAAAAAGATCGCCATGCAAATCATATAAACCTTCTTCATTTTCAAACTCCTTTCTTTATCTATATTCAGATAAAATTAAAAACGCATTAGACTACAATCCCGGAATATAGATACAGATCTGGGATCCAAAATCGTCCTGTTCCTTTAACGGGCATTCCGGCAGGTAGATAGCACCGTCTACATTGTAAAAATATTTAAACTCGGCATTAGCCGGCGTGTTGATTTGCCAGGTCCGCCTGCCGACGCGAGCTGCTTTGCGTGGTTTATAACCATCGAGGGACGACAAAAAATAGACACGTACAGCATCGGGCTTCTTAAGAAAGATGCTGACCGTATCATTGTTTTTCCGGTAATAATGACTGGCACAGCCGGATAAAACCAACATAGAAACCATTACGAACACAAGGTATCTTTTCATGTTTTTGACTCCACTGAAATAATTGAATTTCTGCCGCCGAAATCATCGAGTTCTCTGGTCTGAACGGTTGGGTCCGCAAATCTTTTCTCACCATCCAGAATATAAGTGTATCGATGCTCACCAGATGGAAGGTTTACGGTGATGTCCCAATATCCACTGGAACCGATTCGATTCATCGGAATCCGCCGCCAGTCGGTAAAGGTGCCCGCTATCTCTGCCCGCCTCACATCCGGCCGATAAATGACAAATCGATGTGAAGTTACCGGATTTGGCTCGGGATGCGAAAAAATGAAAAAAAGGATAAGCACAGCAGCCGCGGCAGAGACCAAAAGTCCCAATGGACGAATGCCGAAGGAAAACCGCCTTTTTCTTAATTTCATTTTAAGGGGAGGAGGACGATCAACAACATCGGAGCGGATGATTTTTTCCATTTCTAAAAATTCGACGGACTCATCTTTAAAATTCCTGTCTGTATGAACTCTGTCAACGAACCCTATCTTTTCATCAAAATCCAATTCGTTATCGATGAATTTGCTGATTAAATAATTCATGATTGATCTTCCCTTTGGAGAATATTTTTCAGCTTATGGCGGGCCCGGTGGACCCTGACCTTTACATTTTCAATGCTGATACCGACAATCGAAGCAACATCGCGATAGGAGAGACCGTCGCTAATTGCCAGCGCCAGGATATCCCTTTCATCCGGCTTAAGCTTTTGCATGGCATTAAGCACCTGACGGTATTCTTGCTTCACCATCAGGTCGTGTTCCTGACCGCGGGATCGATCGATGGGATCTTCTTTTAAGCCGGTATTGTGCTTCCGCTTGCGCGAATGGTCAAAAAGCGCATGGCGCGCAATAGTGAACAACAGGGATGCATTGATCAAATGTGCTTTGTATTTCTCAAGACAACGTGTAAAACTTTCTTGCATGATATCGCCTGCCAGATAATAATCTCCTGTCATACGCATTAGATAGTTGAAAAGCGTTTTTTCGTAATCTTTATAGAACGAGCCAAATTTTTCCATTTTGTTCATATAACGTTTTAAGGATTCAAAGGTTACAAAATTTAAGAGTAGACACCAGGCCTTTGACAGTCAATGCAATATGGATCGATTAATTAATTCAAGGTTTTTAAGTCACCGAAAGACCGCTTGCTCGGGATTGAATAAGATTCCAACAGATGGTATTAATCGAGTCATAGCTGCAAAATTGACGCCAATATCTAATTTGAAAGATACTGATAAAAGCCCCCAGCTTTAAAAAATTTGATTTCAAAATGAAAGAAAAACAAGAAATTCAACACATCTTTCTAATTGCTGATCTTTCCGGCTACACGGCCATGACCGAGGCCCATGGCGGCATATCAGCCGCCCGAGTTGTAAAACGGTATATCGAAATAGTGCAAGAATGCCTGCAAGAAGGCAGCCGGTTAGTTGAAACGATCGGAGATGAAGTGATCGTTATAGGAGATGATGCCGCAAACCTCATCCGAGTCGCGCTTAACCTTAGAGAAAAAGTTGAGAACGAGCCCAACTTTCCTGCCGTGCACATCGGAATTCATGCCGGCGATGTTCTGGAGCAGGATGGACGTTTTTTCGGCTCTGCCATCAACATCGCTTCCAGGACAGCGGCCTAGGCGCGGGCAGGTCAGATTATTGCCACCCAAGCGGCAATAAAGCGGGTAGCCGAAAAGAACGCCATTAATTACCGGCCATTGGGTGAAATCCAATTTAAAAATATTGCCGAGCCCATTTCCATGTTTGAGATCGATGCCGGTCATTCCGCGCTGAATATGAACGCCACCGATCCGGTTTGCCGAATGCAGCTCAAGCCGGATACGGCACCCGGTCGATTGAACTATCAGGGTCAAAATTACTTCTTTTGTTCTTTTGAATGTGCCAGAACATTTGCCAGTCATCCGGAACGTTACATAAAATAACGGCGGCTTTATTTGCTAGCCTTAATCTACAAACTATTTTTCCAGCAGTTTTCTGCCGGTTCTTTAATATAATTTTTGCTGCTCTGCTCGACTCCAAATGCGTTTGAATATCTGCCTCTCAGATAATTCTTTCATTTGTGGAAAAATTTCCCATTTTTTTATGAAATAAAATGTAAGTGCGAAATAATTACGCAGGCAGCACCCACATTTCCTGTTGCTGCTTTTTTAAAGACCGCAGGATTTCATTGTGAATCCTCGTATGGCCACGTTACGAATGCTGTTATTTTTGCAAAAAAATTGAAACGGATAGATGGCATACTTTTTGTAATAATTATGACTTAGATGCCGGTCGGTGAAGTGCCCGGCAGAAAAGATAAACAGGGAGGAGAGATTAACGATGCAATTGAAAAAATATTTAAATAAAATTCGGACTCGTGCAAAAAATTGGCGCGTATCAAATTCAATTGATGAAAAGAAAGAAATATCCGACCCTAAACATGGAGAAAAAAACGAAATGAATTTCTGCGAGGATAGCGCCGGAATGTTCCAGAGGGACGGAATGAGCACGGCCACTGCAAGGTTCATTATCGAGCGAGACGTCGGGGAAAAAATCGGTGAAATGTTTGCTGTCAAAGACCTGAAAAACACCGGTCGATACTATATTGCCAAAATTGTCAGTCCCGATGGCAGCATAATCGAACAACTCCTCATCGACAAGCAAAATTGTAAGGTTCATTTTCCAATGGGCAGGTATAATTAAATGAAGAACTTCGTTGATCTTTGCGGCTCAGGCTGCAAAATAGATCAAAGAGATGAAGTAAACCGCCATCGCCTGATTGCGTGTTGCAGCTTAATATTAAACGTGATATCAATTAATTAGATTAGAAGTGGAACCCAAAACACTTTAAGAGACCTTCGAAATAAATACTTATATCCCCGAATATCCATAGCGTATTTTCATGCGTTTTTTACATTTTAAAAAGCTTTACATACCGGCGTTGTCAATTGTGGCGATTGTTTTTATTTTGCTGGTCTTAGTCAGTATATCGACCCATCGCAACCTGAACCGCGAAAAAACAAGGGCTTTACACTTCCTATATCGCCAGGGCGTCACCTTGCTGAAATCGGTCGAAGCGAGTGCCCGGACCGGGATGACATCCCTGATGTGGCAGGAAATCTCACTGGGAAGGCTCTTGCAGGAAATTACAAGAGATGAGGACATTTCCTATATATATCTAATTGACGGGCATGGCCTTATTGCTCATCACTCAGACCCTTCGAAAAAGGGTCAGCGAGCACCCTGGGAACCTGATTTGGCCGGTAATGATCAAATTACAACCCGAATCAAACAATTGCCTGATGGTGTTCGCATTTACGAACTCGCCAAGTATTTTGCCCCCATGTATGAACCTTCTATCATACATTCCAAAGACAAAGCGCAAAACAAGGAGCAGCAGGCAGCACCCCACTCTCACCGGGGTGATATCATTGTACTCGGTATGAAAATGACGGCATTTGAAGATGCCCGCCATGCAGATATACAGCATGCCCTAATTATGGCCGGAATTATTTTTGTGCTTGGCTCGGGAGCCCTTTTTTTTATTTTTGTCATCCAGAATTATTACCTGGTCAACAAAACCCTCAAACAGACACAGGATTACACGCGACAGGTGGTCGCCAGTATGGCAAATGGCCTGTTAAGCATCGATATTGAAGGCAAAATTACTTCGTACAATCCTTTAGCGCTCCAGTTGCTGGGACTCAAAGAGACTGAGATACGGGGCATGGATTTCAAAAAAATAATTGACTTCAAAGCAGCGGGAATAATTCAAACGCTGGATCAGTGCATCTCTGTGCTGGATCGCGAAATCATCTATCGCAGGCCTTCCGGTGAAACCATAGCGCTGGCATTGAGCATTACCCCCATATTGGGGGAAAGCAACATTTGCCAGGGAGCCGTAATCATACTGCGTGACTTAAGCGAGATAAAGCAATTGGAGGAAAAAGTCAGACGCTCGGAGAAGCTGGCGGCTATTGGGAAGCTGGCGGCCGGTGTGGCTCATGAGATCAGAAATCCATTGAGCTCAATCCGTGGATTTGCGCAGTATTTGCAACGCAGCCTTAAAGACAATCCTCAGCAACAAGAATATGCAGAAACCATGGTAACGGAGGTCGATCGCATTAATACCGTGGTCACTGATCTGCTGACCATTGCCCGTCCGATGGAAGCCGACCTGGTACCAACGGACGTCACCGAACTTATCGAGCATGCCATCCGATTGGTACAGGCCGATGCCCGCTCCCGTGATATTAACATTGAACCAAAGATATCCGATCTGAGCAAAATTCCGCTGGATTCCAATCAGATGGCCCAGGCAATTTTAAATCTTTTGCTGAATGCTCTGCAAGCCGTCAATCCCGGAGGTCGTATTGAGGTGGGTGCAGAAATGGACCCCTCAATTTCGCGCTTAAGAATATGGGTTGAAGACAATGGAGCTGGTATTTCGGCGTCTCAAAAAGAAAAAATTTTTGACCCGTTTTTCACAACTCGTAAAAAAGGCACCGGCCTGGGATTGGCCATCGTTCATAAAATCGTTGAGAACCACGATGGTGAAATAAATTTGCAAAGTCCGCCGGACGGAAAAACCCGAGGATGCCGATTTACGATCGACGTTCCGATTAGAAGCCAGGAGCCGTCGAATTGAGAAGGAACAAAATCTGGCTCCATCCGGATGAGATGATTAAACCTGTTTTAATGGGATTCGGCCATGAAACCAAAAATTTTAGTCGTCGATGATGAAGCGTCGCACCGAAAGATGATCGAGGCAGTGCTCTCCGACGAAGGGTACCAAATTAATCAGGCCGATGACGGTCAGGCTGCCATAGATGCTGTTGAAAAAGGATTTTTTGATCTGATCCTCATGGATATCCGTATGACCAACGTAAGCGGAATTCAAGCTCTAAAACAGATCAAGGAAATCAGTCCCGGAATTCCTATTATCATCATGACCGCCTATGCTTCAGTGGATTCCGCTGTGGATGCGCTTAAATCAGGCGCCTACGATTATCTGACCAAGCCGCTAGATATTGATGAACTCAAAATTCTGATTCAAAATGCCCTGCGTTTTCAGCAGCTGGAAAAAGAAAATATCTATCTTAAAGAAAGATTAAATGATCGTTTTGATTTCTCGCGTATTATCGGCCATGGGCCGGTAATGAAAAAGCTGTTTGAGACAATGGCGCTAGTGGCACCCTCAGAGGCCACCGTCCTTATTTCCGGTGAAAGTGGAACCGGAAAGGAACTGATCGCCGATGCCATCCATCAAAACAGTCCCCGCCAGGATCGGCCTTTGATAAAGGTCAATTGTGCGGCTTTGCCCGAAACATTACTCGAAAGTGAACTTTTTGGACACGAAAAAGGCGCGTTCACCGGGGCGGTTGCCCGCAAACAGGGTCGATTTCAACTCGCCCATAAATCATCAATTTTTTTGGATGAAATAGCGGAGATGGCATCCACCACCCAGGCCAAAATTTTAAGGGTCTTGCAGGAACGCGAATTCGAGCCTATCGGCAGCACTCAGACGGTTAAGGTCGACACCCGAGTGATCACCGCAACAAACAAAAACCTGGAGGAAGAGATTAAAGCGGGGCGCTTTCGGGAAGACCTTTATTATCGGCTCAACGTGGTCAGCCTTGAAGTTCCGCCGCTGCGAGAGCGTCGAGAAGACATTTCTCTTTTGGCCGATTTCTTTCTTAAACGCTACGCTGAAAAAAATAAGCGAATGATTAAGGGATTTACACCCAGGTCAATGGATTTGCTGATGCGCTACGATTGGCCGGGCAACGTTCGGGAGCTGGAAAACGTCGTGGAAAGGGCCGTTATCATGGCACGCGGTGATATGATTACACCGGCCGAGTTTCCGGAGATATTGCAAGTGCTTGATCCGGAAGTCAAAGCGACCTATGTGAATTTAAGTCCCGGTCGTACGCTGAAAGATGTTGAAAAGGATATGATCATCAGAACGCTGGAAGAAAACGGCGGGAATCGCACCCATACCGCAAAAATACTGGGTATCAGCCGCCGAACACTTCAATTGAAGCTTAAAGAGTATGGAATTAATTAATGCGGTTATCTGGAATGAACAAGTTGAGTTTGTTGTGGGAGCGGCTTCCAGCCGCGAAATTAAATGATCGCGGCTGGAAGCCGCTCCCACAAAGGTTCTTTTAGGGTAGCTGGACTTTCTGGATAAACGCCTTAATTACTATAAACCATTCATAACAAAATGAGTCATCAAAAAAAGCAGAGCCAATGAACTCTGCCCTTTTTAATCAACCAAATATGCAGCAAAGTCAACCTGCGGAAGACGGATGATTCTCGGATTGATGCCTTTTTAACCGATAGGCCACGGTTCCCTTCGGGTGGTCGTACCAGCCGGGATCTTGGTCATAGGATTGCAACTGATCCCGCACTTTGACTACTGTGAACATCCCGCCCATCTCGATATTGCCGAAAGGACCCTTTCCCATCATCATTGGCAAAGTATTTTTAGGGCCGGGCATGTGTTTGATATGATCGGCATGTTCGGCCATTCCGGTCTCGCCCATGGCCATATAACCCGGTATCATTTTACGAATTTTTTCCTCCAACCCATTCTGATTTGCGCCGAGTGTGTTGGGAATCGCATGCCCCATCGGGTTCATCGTATGATGTGATTTGTGGCAGTGAAAGGCCCAGTCTCCGGGCGCATCGGCGATAAATTCAACGTCACGGGTTGAGCCCACCGGAACCAGTACAGTCGTCTCCGGCCACTGCCCGGCCTCTGGTATCTTGCCGCCGTCTGTTGCGGTGATACGATATGCGTGCCCGTGGATATGAATCGGGTGTTCATCCATGCTGAGATTGGCTATCCGGATGCGCACACGATCATTGGTTTTTACCACCAGATGGTCGATGGCCGGAAACACCTTGCTGTTGAACGTAAAGATGTTGAAATCCAGCATAACAGCAGGATCTGGACGATAGGTCCCGGGGTGAATGGCCCATTCATGCAGCATAATGGCAAAATCACGATCAATTCGTGGATTTTCCGGTTTTTGGGGATGAACGATGAAAAACCCCATCATGCCCACAGCCAGTTGAACCATTTCATCTGCATGCGGGTGGTACATAAACGTGCCGTTTTGCTTGAGTGTAAATTCATATACATAGGTTTCGCCGGGTTTGATATGGGGCTGATTTAGTCCACCAACCCCATCCATGCCATTGGGTAAAAAGATGCCGTGCCAATGGATAGTGGTGTGTTCGGGCAGTTTATTGGTGACTAAAATGCGAACCCGGTCGCCTTCAACCGCCTCGATCGTCGGGCCCGGGGTTTGACCGTTATACCCCCAGCATTTGACTTTCATGCCGGGTGCAAATTCACGTTCAACCGGCTCGGCAATCAGATGAAACTCTTTGACCCCTTTTTTAATTTTATAGGGCAATGTACTGCCGTTGGGGGTCACCACCGGTGTATAAGGGGTTCTGCTTTGATGTTTGGAAGATGGCTTGGTATGCGTATGAGCCTCATTTTTTGTAGAAGCTGCCTCGGCTTTTTTCAGCAATGCGCCTCCCGCGAAGGAGGTTAAGGCAGAAATAAGGATTTGACGTCTTGTCAGCATATGTGATTACTCCTATACAAATTAGCTTTTTTCTATTTTAATTCGTTTTACGTTCAGCGACCGATTCTGGTTGAATGGTTTGCCTGCCCTGCATGTGGCCCGGAAGGCGGCCGCCCAGAGATCTTTGAATGTCGGCACGGATATTCCAGTAATCTCTGATAGCTTCCAGATACTTTTGATAGGCTTCAAACTCCTGTTGTTTGGCCATAATCAAATCGAAAGCGCCTGTTAGCATAAAGTTATAGTTTTTTAGTGTCAGATCGACAATCTGTTCTCTGAGTGGCAAAATGCTGCGACGGTAATGATCGATAATATTGCGCTGCATAATCAGACGATTCCTTAGGGAGCGCACTTCTGAACGAATCTCTATTGCCTGCGCTGTCAGCCGTTTTTGGCTGCGACGAAGCTGTGCCTCTAATCGGGCGATGTCCGCCTGGCGTTGATTAAAAATCGGCAGCTCGATTGCCAGTGATGGACCGGTAACCCATGTACGGTCGGTATCACGCTCTCTG
>JASFNW010000030.1:0-39338 GCA_050116835.1 Desulfobacterales bacterium | reverse complement strand
TGCTGAAAATGAGTGTGAATGAAAAAAACGCCGATCAATAAGTGAGTGAAAACCTGTCAATCGAAGTGTACCGGGCACAATCCGCAGCACACGGAATAGAGTAAAGAGGTTCTGAAATAATGGCGACTTCAAAATACAAATTGATATCATATACTAAATGAACCTCAGATTCGACACTTATAAGAAAAAGCATCGGAAGTGTCAAGTATATCCTGATTAAGGCAACTTGCTTGACTTCCAAAAGCGATTTAACTAAATTTATTTAGAACAGATTTCAATATGACCTACATGTGGAGGAATGCATAATGCCAAAAGCCATCAGAATACATGAGACCGGCGGAACCGAAGTGATGTGCTGGGAGGATTTTGATCCCGGGCCGCCGGACACAGGTGAAGCCCTGGTGCGGCACGAGGCCGTGGGCTTAAATTTTATCGATGTCTATCACCGCACGGGCATTTACCCGTTGCCTGCCCTGCCGGCGGTTTTGGGAATGGAAGGGGCGGGTGTCGTGGAGGCCGTCGGTGAGGGGGTGGCGGAAGTGGCCGTGGGAGACCGGGTGGCGTATGCGGGTATTCCGCCGGGTGCCTACGCCGAAGTGCGTCGGATACCGGCCGATCGCCTTGTACAGCTGCCGGATGCCATATCCGGCGAGCAGGGTGCGGCCATGATGCTGCAGGGTATGACCGCGCGTTATCTGCTGCGGGGCTGTTATGACGTCAAAGCCGGTGACACGATTTTAATCCATGCGGCGGCCGGCGGAGTCGGATTAATCGTCTGCCAGTGGGCCCGTCATCTGGGTGCAACGGTCATCGGCACGGTCGGATCCCAGGAAAAAGCCGATCTGGCCAGCGCCCATGGCTGTGATTACCCGATTCTGTATAATCAGGAGGATTTTGCCGAACGTACTCGCGAGATCACCGCTGGCAAGGGGGTGAATGTGGTTTATGATTCGGTCGGACAGGCCACCTTCATGAAATCCCTGGACTGCCTGCGGCCCAAGGGCATGATGGTTTCCTTCGGCCAGTCCTCCGGGCTGGTGCCGCCGTTTGATCCCGGCCTTTTATCCGCCAAGGGGTCGTTATTTTTGACCCGACCGTCCCTGATGACCTATACGGCCGAACGCGGGGACCTGTTGGAACATGCGCGGGACCTGTTTGAAGTGGTTCAGAACGGAGCGGTCAAAATTGAAGTCCGCCAGACTTATCCGCTGGCGGAAGCCGCCAGGGCGCATCAGGATCTGGAAGCCCGCACGACCACAGGATCGACGGTTTTATTGCCCTAAAGTGTTACACCGGCTCAGAATCTATCTCATTAATTAAATCCGGTTCAGAGGCCTCTGACCCTTGACAGATTCTGCATTTTCTGGCAATTTAACTATTTCGTAAATTTTCAGAAATCAAAGATTTTTTAATATTTTGTGTCTGAACAACTAAGGATTGGTAAATTATTCATTTTTGCTTGCGCAAAAATGAGATGGAGGATTTTAACGCATGGCTGAAGAGGCAATCAAACTTGGTGGAAAGAAAAAAAGCAAATTCATCGACCAGGTAAAAGAAATTCTGCCGGAGGGTGGAAATCTAAACCTGTGCCTGACATGCGGCGCCTGCTCTTCCGGATGCCCGGCCACGGGCCTGGAAGACATGGATCCGCGTAAATTTTTGCGGATGGCCGCCCTGGGGATGGACGAGGAAATTTTGAGCTCCGAATGGGCCTGGTGTTGTACATTGTGCATGCGCTGCATCTATGTCTGTCCGATGAAAATCGACATCCCCCAATTGGTTTTCAACGTCCGCAAGAGCCGGCCCAGAGAGGATCGGCCCAAAGGCATTTTGGGCTCCTGCGATATGGCACTGCGCAACGACACCTGCAGCGCCATGGGGGCCAACGAGGAAGATTTTCAGTTCGTGGTCGAAGACGTTCTGGAAGAAGTTCAACAAACCCAGGAAGGGTTTGAAGATCTGCAGGCACCGATCAACAAGAAAGGGGCCACTTATTTTTTGAACCAAAACTCGCGTGAACCGGTGACCGAGCCCGATGAAATGGTGCCCCTGTGGAAAATTCTGCACATTGCCGGAGCGGACTGGACTTACGGCACCAAAGGCTGGGCCGCCGAAAACTACTGTATGTTCATGGCCGACCTGGAAAACTGGGAAAAAATCGTCCGGACCAAGGCCAAAGCCGTCGATGACCTGGGCTGTAAATACTGGCTCAACACCGAGTGAGGGCACGAACTGTTCGCAGTCCGGGTCGGACTGCAAAAGTTCAACATCGAGCACAATTTTGAAATCGAGAGCATTATTCGCCTGTACGCCCAATGGATACGGGAGGGCAAGCTGAAAGTCAGCTCCGAATGGAACAAGGAGCGCAAGATCAAATTTACCTGCCAGGACCCCTGCCAGCTGGTTCGCAAGAGCCTGGGCGATCCGGTGGCCGAAGATATGCGTTTTGTGGTCAAATCCGTGGTGGGTGAGGAGAATTTTATCGACATGACTCCCAACCGCTCCAATAATTATTGCTGCGGCGGGGGCGGCGGCTTTTTGCAGAATGGAATGCCCGAACAGCGGCGTGCCTTTGGCAAGGTCAAGTTCGATCAGATCATGGCCACTGGCGCTCCCTACTGCATCACCCCGTGTCATAACTGCCACTCCCAGATTCATGACCTCAGCGAGCATTTTGAGGGCGGTTATCATTCGGTGCACCTGTGGACGCTGATCTGTCTGTCCATGGGGATTCTGGGTGAAAACGAGCGCGAATATCTGGGCCCGGATCTGGCGGATGTGGATGTCTTGCCGTCCAAGGAACTGGAGGAATAACCAGGCTCAAACAACTGTTAATCGGACAAATACAAACCCGGCCAAAATGGCCGGGTTTTTTTATTCAGTCAGGTGCGTCTTTAAGATTAATATTTATACCTACAAAGTTCGAAGCCGGTGGTAAACCGGCCTTTAGTTATTGCCACTGGCTGCTGGCCTCTGGCTTCTGGCATTTCGTGTTCAGCGAGTGTCGAAAGGCTCGCGGACTCCGAGTCACCGATTCAAATCAAAAGGGACAGAAGGTCGAGCGCCAAATCTTGCCAACTCGAAACGCGCAACACGCAACTCGGGAGGCCTGTCGTTAGGCAGCCTTAGAGACCTTAACCGCGCAGACCTTGTATTCCGGAATACCCGAAATCGGATCCAGAGCTGAATTCGTCAGCCGGTTGGCTGCGGCGGCCGCAAAGTGGAACGGGATAAAAACAGTCCCGTCAACGGCCTTGCGCGATATTTTGACTCGTGCCTGAATCGTCCCCCGACGGGAGTCGATGTTGACCCGATTGCCTTCTTCCAGCTCGAATTTGCGGGCATCCTGCGGTGAAATTTCTACAAAAGCCTCCGGCGCAATTTGATTTAGCCCATCGGTTCGCATGGACATCGTGCCGGTATGGTACTGAAACAGCAACCGACCGGTGGTCAGAAACAGCGGGTATTCGGCATCGGTCATTTCAGCCGGCTCGATGTAATCAATCGCGTGGAAAAGACCCTTGCCGCGCGTAAACTGCTCGCCGTGCAAAATGGGGGTCCCGGGGTGCTCGGCCGTCGGACAGGGCCAGTGCAGGCCTTCAAACTCGATGCGCTCGTAGCTGATGCCGGCATAGGACGGCGTGACCTTGGATATTTCTTCAGCGATTTGCTGACTGCTCTCATAGGCCATGGGATAGCCCATGCGTGTGGCAATTTCACACAGTATTTTCCAATCGTCCCAGGCCTCACCCGGCGGCTCTACGGCCTTGCGCACCCGCTGCACGCGACGCTCAGAATTGGTAAAGGTGCCGTCTTTTTCGGCATAACAGGCTGTGGGCAACACCACATCGGCCCGCTGGGCGGTCTCGGTTAAAAATATGTCCTGCACCACCATAAAATCCAGATGATCCAAACACTTTTCGGCATGGTTGACATCCGGATCGGAAACCAGCGGATTTTCACCGATGATGTACAGGGCCTTGCAGGTGCCGTCATGGGCGGCGGGCATCATCTGGGTGACTTTCATGCCCGGCTGATCGGGCAAGGCGTCAACACCCCAGAGTTCGGCCATGCGCTCGCGCGCCGCTTCATCAATGACTTTCTGGTAGCCGGAATAGACATCCGGTAGCCCGCCCATGTCACAGGCGCCCTGAACATTGTTCTGTCCGCGCAGCGGATTGACCCCGCCGCCGGCAATGCCCATGTTGCCGCACAGCATGGCCAGATTGGCCAGAGATTTGACATTGTCGGTACCGGTGGTGTGCTGGGTGATACCCATGCAATACAGGATACAGCCGCGTTCGGCGCCGGCATACAGACGCGCGGCGTCAATGAGTTCCTGTGCCGGTATGCCGGTGATCCGCTCAACGACGTCCGGTGTGAACTTATCGACCATTTTTTGCAATTCGGCAAAGCCTTCCGTGCGGTTTTCGATAAATTGCTTGTCGTGCAGGCCTTCTTTAATGATCACGTGCATCAGGCCGTTGATCCAGGCCACATCGGTTCCCAGATTCTGACGCAACCATTTATCGGCATAACGGGTCATGCGGATACGCCGGGGATCGACAACGATGAGTTTGGTTCCTCTTCGGGTAACGGCCCGCTTGACCCCGCTGGAAATCACCGGATGGTTTTCAGTGGTATTAGAACCGGTGATCAGGATTACGTCCGCCTCTTCCATATCGGCGATGGTATTGGTCATTGCCCCGCTTCCGAATGCTGCGGCCAGACCGGCCACGGTCGAAGAGTGTCAGAGACGGGCGCAGTGATCGACATTGTTGGTCTGCACCACCGCGCGGGCAAGTTTCTGGGCAATGTAGTTTTCTTCGTTGGTAATGCGCGCCGAGGATAAAAACCCGATGGTGTCGGCGCCGTGCTCGGCTTTGATTTCACCCAGTTTGCGGGCCACCAGATCCAGGGCCTCATCCCAGGATGCTTCGCGAAAGGAGCCGTTTTCTTTGATTAAAGGGGTTTTGAGCCGATCGGGTGAATGAATAAAGTCAAACCCGAAACGGCCTTTGACGCAAAGGCTGCCAAAATTGGGGGCCACCTCTTCCACTCCGCTGACCTTGACCACCCGTTTGTTTTTGACATGCAGATGAATCTGACAGCCAACCCCGCAATAGCTGCAGGTCGTGCGCACTTTTCGCGTTTCCCAGGGCCGGGCTTCGTAGCGTGCATCTTTCTCGACCAGCGCACCCACCGGGCAGGCCTGAACGCATTCGCCGCAAAAGACACAATCCGAGTTGATATAAGGCCGATCGCCGGCGGCAATAATTTTAGTGGCCGCGCCGCGATAGCCGAAATGAATGGCCTGATTGACCTGCACTTCGTTGCAGGCCTGGACACATCGACCACACTGAATGCAGCGCGAAAAATCACGCAAAATAAACGGATTGGCGGTCTCCATCGGATAAGCGGTCTCCTCGGGCTCAAAGCGCTCACCGGTGACCTGATAGCGAAAAGCCAGATCTTGCAGACGGCAATCCCCCCAGACCGGGCACAGTTCCGTGTCTTCTTCAGCCTTGATGACATTCAATTGAAATTCGGTCCAATTGCCGGCCGTGCTTCCGCTAACCGCACAGTTGTGATTGCCGGAAGACAGCAGCAGTTGCAGGACCATACGGCGCGCCTCAATCACTTTGGACGTTTCAGTTTGGACCTCCATGTTGGGCGCGACCGGGGCCGCACAGGAGGCCACCAGGCTGCGCGCCCCCTTAACCTCTACCAAGCACATGCGGCATGCGCCGGTTGGGGTTGCGCCTTTCAAATGACACAGTGTGGGTATATCGATGCTGTTTCGACGGGCCACCTCCAGGATGGTATCTCCAGGTTCAAACGAAAATTTGTTGCCGTTGATGAGAACATTATTTTCGGATGGCATTCCGCTTTCTCTCCTTTGATCGGTTCGTATGGCAGGGATAAGTTGCTTCAAATGGTTAAATTAAGGATCGGTGTGATTGACCCTTCAAAATTCATTCAAGCTTTTCTATTTAGCGAAATTTCAAGATCTTGTCAATCCGCAGCGCAGTCGGATCACCATTTTATAGTGGTTTCAGCGTTGTGAATCGCCGGTTGACTGCGATTTTTTACGGCCCTTCCAGCGATAACACAGGTAGACGCCGCAAATGCTGCCGAGCGTGTTGGCGATCACATCCATTATATCGGCATGCCGGGACGGAACAAAATATTGATGAATTTCATCGCTGATGCCGTAAAGCGTCGTCGATAAAATACTTATAAATATTAATAATTTATAATTATTTCTGAGGGGCAGGGTGCCATAAGCCCGGTAAAACAGAATGCCCAGCAGGGCATAGGCCAGAAAATGCAGGAGTTTATCAAAAAACCGAATGTCCGGCATGCGCTCGGAACCGGGCAAGCTGGATTGGATAAATATGGCCACGCAGTAGACAATTGGCGGCAGCCAGTGAAGGAGGAAAATTCTCAGTTTTGATTGATCGATATTCTGCATATCCTTGCTGGCGCGAGGCACTGAATAAACAAAGCTGAGGATGAATTCACCACGAAAGCACGAAAAGTCGAAAACACGAAAAATATAAAAAAATTTTCGTGCTTTTTATATTTCGTGTTTTCGTGATTGGATATTAGCCTGTTTTCAGAATCAATAGCAATTTAAAATGCTGATAAATCGTTAAAATTTGGTGGTTGGCCGCCGTTGACCGAACCGCACCTCGCAGGGTGAATTTTTCGTCACATGCTTCTTGAGCCTTTTGCACCACAGCGATTGAAATGTATGACAGCTGCCATCCAGGGCATCAAGTTTGGCGGCAGCGGCCCATTTACAGCGCAAATCGCACCATTGGATTCGAGAGGTTGTCACACCGGCATTTTCAGTCATATCATCACGCATTTTTAGCTTAAATACGGTCGTCTGTTGTTTTGCTATTATGATTTATTTTTTTATGTGACAGGATTAACAGGATTTACTGAATATTATTTTGGCTTTCCACCTGCCCGCCATCGTAAGTCTGAGGCGGACTCAGGCCAAGCATGCGGGGATGAAACCAAAAAAATTAAATCGCTTTCGACGAAAGAAATCCGAATAATCCTGTTGATCCTGTTAATCCTGTCTAAAACATAAATGTAAAAGGATCTAATCCTTGAAAAGATCCAGCGCCAGCTTCCGCTTATGAATATGCTCCTGCACCGTATTCAGAAATTCGTCATGGGCAATACCGTATTTCACGTGGCCGTCCAGTGTGCGCACCGAAAGCGTGCCGGCCTCTTTTTCCTTGGCACCGATGGTGAGGATCAAGGGAATTTGATTGAGCTGGGCTTCACGAACTTTTTTATTCAGGCTTTCGGCCCGATCGTCGATATCCACCCGCAGGTCGGCTTTTGCGAGCTCTGATTTAACCGCCTCGGCATGGGGAACCAGATCATCATTGATCGGCAATATTGTGGCCTGAACCGGTGCCAGCCACAGGGGGAGCTTGCCGGCAAAATGTTCAATCAAGATACCCAAAAAGCGCTCAATGGATCCGAAAACGGTGCGGTGAATCATGATCGGCCGGTGCCGTTCATTGTCCCTGCCGATAAAGGTCAGATTAAAGCGCTCCGGCAAGGCCATATCCAGCTGGATGGTGCCGCATTGCCAGGTCCGGCCCAGAGCGTCTTTGATATGCAGATCGATTTTGGGGCCGTAAAAAGCACCGTCGCCTTCATTAAGCGTATACTCATGACCGTAAGCTTTAAGTCCCGCTTCTAAACCGGCGGTGGCTTCTTCCCACTGGGCGTCGGTGCCGATGGATTTTTCGGGCCGCGTCGACAACTCAAGATGAAACCCCAGACCAAAGGTGCTGTACATCCGCTCGGATAATCGCAAAACACCTAAAATTTCATCTTTAATATGTCCCGGCATCATATATAAATGGGCATCATCCTGATGAAACGCCCTGACCCGAAACAACCCCTGCAAAACCCCGCTGAGTTCATGCCGGTGAACAAGGCCGACTTCGGCCGCCCGCAGCGGCAAATCCTTGTATGAATGCGGCTTGCGCCCGTAAATGAGCATACCGCCGGGACAATTCATGGGTTTTATGGCATAGTCATTCTCATCTATGGATGAGGTATACATGTTTTCGCGGTAATTTTCCCAGTGTCCGCTTTTTTCCCACAGTGTGCGGTTGAGCATAATGGGCGTTTTGGTTTCCACATAACCGGCAGCACGGTGCTCGGCCCGCCAGTAGTCTAGCAATGTATTCCAGACCACCATCCCTTTGGGATGAAAAAACGGCATCCCCGGCGCCTCATCGTGGAAGCTGAACAGATCTAATGCCTGGCCGATTTTACGGTGGTTTCTCTTTTTGGCCTCTTCCAAAAAATTCAGGTGGGCTTTCAAATCTTTTTTCGAAAAGAACGCCGTTCCGTATATTCGCTGCAGCTGGGCTCTGGTCGGATCCGCCCGCCAGTATGCCCCCGAAACCTTCGTCAGTTTGAGGGCCTTGACATAGCCGGTATGCGGTAGATGCGGACCGCGGCACAAATCGGTAAATTCGCCCTGCTGATAAATCGAAATGGTCCCGTCTTCCAGCTCGGCCAACATTTCCTGCTTGTAGGGTTCGTCTTTGTAAACTTCAATCGCTTCGGCTTTAGGAATCTCTTTGCGGTGGATCGGCAGTTTGGCTTTAACAATTTTGTTAATTTCGGCTTCAATCTTCGGAAAATCATCTTCTGACACCGGTGGCATGTCGATGTCGTAATAAAAGCCGTCTTCGATGGCCGGTCCGATGGTCAGTTTAGCATCCTTGTAGAGCCGCAAAATGGCCTGGGCCATTACGTGAGCCGCTGAATGCCGTAAAATGTGCAACGCCTCCGGATCTTTTTCGGTGATCAGCCGAACACTGGCATCTGTGCTGATCGGGGTGCTTAAATCGACCAGCTGATCGTTTAATTCCATCGCCACACACCGGCGCGCAAAGTCCGCTGAAATACCTTCCGCCAGCTCCATTCCCGTTGGGGTTTTTTCAAAAGTCTTTCGGCTGCCATCTGGAAGTGTTATATGTACCATTGTTTTTTCACCGTAATCATCATTGAACGATTGATAAAATGGTTAAATCCGGTATAAAATAGAAGATTAGTGTTCTTAAAAAGCCAAGCAATGCCTAAATTATAATCCCAATTGATTAAAGATTCAATTGGGCGCTGTGGATTTAAGTGTCAGGAGCCATTGAATTCTTTTGCGGATTTTGGCAATCGCCGCCGGCGAAGTTTGATCATAAGGGGGGCGCAAGCGACCGGCCAACTCGCGATGCATCATACAATGCTACCTTAACCTGTAATCCGAATAAGCATTCAGAATTAGGCGAAACGCTCAGAAGGGTCAAGAAAAAAATGCGAAGAAGCGGCGCTCACCGTCACCTGAATATCGTCACCCGTTCCGAACTCGACCGATTTGCGCAGCAGCTCGCAAAACAGCAAATCATCGGCGTCGACCTGGAAGCAGACTCAATGTATCATTTTCGCGAGAAGGTCTGCTTGATCCAGATTGCCACCCCGCGCATCACGGCCGTCATTGACCCCTTGCAAATACATGACCTGTCCGTTCTGAAACCGGTTTTTAAACGCGCTGACATTTTAAAGATCTTTCACGGGGCCGATTATGATATTCGTTCCCTGTACCGGGACTTTAGGATCAGTATTAACAATCTTTTTGATACCGAGCTGGCATGCCGGTTTCTGGGGCTTAAAGAAACCGGTTTGGAGGCTGTGCTAAAAAAGCGCTACAACGTGCGCCTCGATAAAAAATATCAGCGTAAAGATTGGTCAAAACGGCCGTTACCACAGGAGATGGTTGCCTATGCAGCCCAGGACGTGCGCTATCTGATCCCCCTGGCAAAAAGCCTGCAGCAGGAGCTGAAAAACAAAGGACGGCTGTCATGGGTGGAAGAAGAATGCCGTTATCTCAGCAGGGTCAGGCCGACCAACAATAACTCGGGCCCCCTGTTTGTCGGCTTCAAGGGTGCCGGCAAGCTGGGCCCCAGGGGTCTGGCGGTTCTGGAAGAACTGTTGCGAATGCGCCAAAAAATTGCGCAGCAACTGGACAAGCCGCTTTTTAGAATCATCGGAAATAAATCCCTGCTCAGGCTGGCCGAAACGCGCCCCTCGAATTTAAACAAGCTCAGAAAAACCGAAATTCTGGGATCAAAACAAATCGATCGCTACGGCAAAAAAGTCTTGGCGGCGGTGACACGAGCGCTGCAAGTGCCCACAAAGAACTTGCCCAGATACCCGCGCAAGACCGCCCCGGTGGTTCCCGCAATTGTGGCCAAACGCGTAAAAGAACTCCGCGCATGGCGGGATCGAAGGGCACAACAGCTAAAAGTGGATCCGGCCATCATTTGCACCAAGGCACTGATCAGTGCTATTGCGGTGCAGCAGCCCGCTACGATGAGCAGCCTGTCAAAGATGAAGGAACTTAAAGCCTGGCAGGTAAAGGAATTTGGCCGCGACATCATTAAAATATTGAACACGGTCGGTTGACTCTGACAATCGCAGAAAAAATAACGATACCCTCCGACGGCTATCAGCTTGAGGGCCTTTGGCAACCCGGCACCGGCGACCGGGGCGTGGTGATCACCCACCCGCATCCACTGTACGGCGGTACGATGCACAATCCGGTTGTGGAAGTCATTCAGAGCGCTTACCGACAAAACGGTCATGCGACCCTGCGATTTAATTTCAGAGGCGTCGGCGGCAGTCAGGGGGACTTTGATAACGGGATCGGAGAGCAAAACGATGTGCGCGCGGCCATCACTGCTGTTCAAAAAAGGGGCGTCAGTGAGGTTGCGCTGGCCGGTTATTCCTTCGGTGCCTGGGTAAATGTAGGATTTTTCGCCGCTGACTGCGCGGCCATCGAATCCATGCTGATGGTTTCGCCACCGGTGGGGTTCATCAAATTTGAAAATATCAGCTCCATCGATTGCCTGAAACTGGTCGTCACCGGCAGTCGGGATGACATTGCGCCCGCGGATCAAATCCGCGAACTGTTGCCGTCATGGAACCCGGATGCTCAGCTTGAAATTATCGCCGGCTGTGATCACTTTTACGCCGGCTATTTGGATCGGTTACAATCCATTCTGACAACTTACCTACAAAACCAGCAGATTCAGTAGCGTATTTTGCCAATATTCCATCCTTCCAACATTCCAATATAAAGATTTTTTTTGCGGCTTTGCGTGAGGCTAATTTTCAATTGCCGGTCCCGGCTTCATAGTACCGCATCACCACTTTTTTCCTGCCCGTCAGCCCCTCGTACTGCTCGTCCGGATATCCGACGGCTATGACGCTGCAGACGGTTTCTTCGGCCGGAATCGCTAGAAACTGCTGAATGGCAGCATCATTTCTCATGGCCTCCACGGCAAAGCCGATCAGGCAGGTGCCCAGCCCCATGCTATGGGCGGCCAGCAATATATTCTGGGTGGCCAGCAGAGCATCCTCCACCGGGCAGCTGCCGCCGGGCCGGGTGGCCACAACGATAACCGCCGGCGCGCCGTGAAACAGAAGATCGCGACCATGCAGCTCATATTCTTTTAAGCCCTTTTTGACCGACCGGTAAAACTCGCGGTAATAATCTTCCAAATCGGGCTTGCCGATCAATTTGAGCGCTGCGCGCAGCAGACGTCTTTCGGCCACCCGATTGAGTTTTTTGAAAAACGCAGCAATACGCTGCCCGAATATATCGACCGCAGAGCGATCGGGCAAAATTGTAAACGCCCATTTCTGGCAATTGGTGCCCGAAGGTGCCGTGGTCCCAATCTTGACCAGATCTGCCAAAATCGATCGATCGACACCCTGATCGGAATAGTTGCGGCAAGAGCGCCGCGATGCCATCAATTGAACCAGGTGGGCCGTATCAAAATCGCCGTGGGGCAACCAGCGGTTTTTGAGCTCAAAATTGTTAAAGGTCAGGCTACGGACGTCGATGGCGCCCACCCTCACCGCCTCAACCGGGCATACGGCCGCGCAATGGCCGCACTGCAGCGAACGATCTCCGGTTACCCGGGCTTTGCCGTCCTGCATGCTGATGGTATCAGATGGGCACACTTTTACGCACAATTCGCAGCCGATGCATTTTTCCGCATCGATCACCGTCGTCACTGTTCTGTCGATCATGGGAGCCCCTAAGAATTTACATTTCAATTTTACCCGTGCGAGCCGCCACCCAGAGCCACAGTCCGGGGGGATCAATGTTGGCCACCGGATCCACAGCGGCATGAATGACAGCCGGCTTGCCTGATTTCACTGCGCGTTCGAGCGCCGGCTGAATCTGCGAGCCCTTTTCGACAAATTCCCCGTGGCACCCCATCGCCACGGCGACCTGATCATATCTGACCGGTGCGTGATCATGGCCGAACCACTCGGCTTCACGCCCGAAGGCCCGACGCTGCGCGGATTTTTCCATCCCGTAAGCGCCGTCAACCGCAACGATGGTAATGACCGGCAGCCGGTGCCGAACGGCCGTTTCCAGCTCCTGCAGGTTGAACCCGAATGCGCTGTCGCCGGTCACGCAGTACACGGTTTTCTCCGGCCGGGCCAGCTTGGCGCCAATGGCATATGGCAGGCCGGTGCCCAGATGACCGTAGTTCATCGAGTAGATGGCCGACCGTTGGGCCCTGGCCACATGATAATGAATACTCCACAGTGTCGTATTGCCACCGTCCATGACCATGATGGCATCATCGGGGAAAAAATCATTGCAGACCTTCAAAATCTGACCGGTGAGCATGGGCGCCCGTTCCATGTCCGCCACGGCATCATCGAGCTCCTTTTGCCAGTCGTCCTGAACGGCGCGCAATTCGGCAATTTTAGGGTGGGGGTTGCGCTTTTGGGTGCGACTTTGAACTGCTTCCAGGAGCTGGGTTAAAACAACATCGGCATCGCCCACCAAAGCCACATCGACCGGCCGGTTCAACCCCATATGCGTCGGCTCGGTATCGATTTGGATCATCTGCTGCTGGTCTGCATCACCAAACATCGGGGGCCGGCCCCACATATTCAGCTCTCCGAGACGACTGCCGACAGCCAGAACCACATCCGCCTGGCTGTTGGCCATGATTCTTGAAAGGCAGGTCGGGTGAAATACGAATGGATGGTCGTCAGAAACAATGCCGCGGGCCCGAATCGTGTGGGTGACAGCAGCACCCAGGTATTCTGCCAACGCTTGCACCGCTTTACCGGCCCCGGCACGCTCGGCGCCGTTGCCGCAGTGGATGTTGATAAAATCGCCCGCTGTCAGCAGCTCTGCCGCCTGCGCTAAAGCGGCCGGGTCTGCCGGCAGTTTTGCCGTAACGCGATAGTTTTTCGGCGCCCAGATCTGAACCGCAGATTCCGCATGGCGTTCGTTTAAGATATCTTCCGGGATTAAAATGTGTGCCGGACCCGGTCGACCCGAGGTGGCCACCCGAAAGGCATGGCGCACCATATCCGGGATTCGGTGCCAGTGGTCGACCTTGCCGCTCCATTTCACCGCCGGTCTAAAAATATCCAGATGGCGGCTGACCTGCATGCCGCCCTGATGAACATAAGAATCGGAAATGTCACTGCGCCGTGTGGTGGTTACGGCCACCACTGGGCTGCCTTCAGCCTCGGCGCACATCAGACCGGAAATTAAATTGGCCGCCCCCGGACCGGCACAAGCCATCACCACAGCAGGGTCACCGCTGCAGCGCGTGTAGGCATCACAAGCGTGCGCGGCAGCAGCTTCATGACGCGGAACGATCAGCTGGATGCCAAGCGAATCGCCCAGACGCTCGAGGGCCTCTAGAACCATCATATAGGTGCCGTCTGTGATCGCATGCACAAACCGAATACCCTCTGCGTGCAGGCACCTAACTAAAAGCTCACCACCGGTTATCTCCCCCATTGTTTAACTCCCTTTTTAGCGTGATTTTAAAATGTGTAATTTCGATTTAGAAATAGGCAATTTTTTTGAGGCGCTCGGCCGCACAAGGATTTTAGCCTTCGGCGTACTTGAAGTACGTTGAAGGCTGAAATCCGCGGAGAACACAGCGCATCGGGAAAAGGGCCATTTATAAATCGAAATTAAATTTCCATTAATTGACCGCCGGTTATATTAACCGCCTGGCCGGTCATATAGGCCGATTGAGCAGAGGCCAGAAACACAACCAGATCGGCGACCTCCTCAGGGGTTCCCAGGCGACCCATGGGAATCGTTTTAAGCATCTCGGCCTGGCGCGCCTCGACTGTCGAATCCAGAATATCGGCTTCCAGTTCGAAACGCCAGTCCGTAAAATCGGTTTGAATCACACCCGGGCAGATGGCATTGACGCGGATGCCGGCACCGGCGAGTTCTTTGGCCATGACCCGGGTGAGCATGACAACGCCTGCTTTGGCTACTGCATAAGCGCCGTTGAACAGAGGTGGGACCTTGGCAGCCCTGGAAGCGACATTGACAATGCAGCTGCCTGCCGTCATCAGGGGGACCAGCGCTTTGCAAACCCGAAAGACGCCATGCAGACTGACGTCGATGGTTTTCAGCCAGGCGTCCTCATCATAAGTATGGATCGCATTGGGCACACCGAAAACAGCACCGGCATTGTTGCATAAGATGTGGAGGTGGCCGAACTGCTGCTGTGCGCTATCGGCCAGTTGTGCGACCGATTCGCCGGCAGTCACATCCAACTCAACGGCAACTGAATCGACTTTAAACGTTTTGGCCAGGTCCGCGGCAAGTGCGACGAATTGATCCATACCGGCGGTTGGCAGCGAGTCCTGGCGCGTCTCCTTGCCGATCAGATCGGCTAAAATGATATTGGCTCCGCCGGCGGCCAGCTTCCGGGCAATAGCGTACCCAATCCCCGTTTTTTTTCCGGCTCCCGTCACCAGTGCGGTCTTGCCATTGAAATCAGCTGTCATTGTCTCGTCCTCGATCATGGATGTTGGAATTCAGTCGAACGGTGCGATCATTGCGATGCCGCTACGAGAAGTCAACAAAAAATTGACAGGGATTTGCGATGATCTTAATTTTTAGATGCAGTCGCTTGCCTGTGTCAGCGGCGCCGGACTTGTTGAGGCGGGTTACCCACATCCCTCTTTGTATATAATTTTCAATTCCAAATGAAGGAGGTTCGTGCCATGAAATCCATCCCGAAACTCATTGAAGAGCAGGTGCATCGCTGGCAGATGACCCGCAAAAAAGAGGCGCTCGAAAAAGAAGGGATATCGGTGGTTACGGTGTCCAGGGAGCCGGGCAGCGGGGGACGCATCATCGCGGGCCGCCTGGCCGAAAAACTCGGCATCGACATTTTTCACCAGGAAGTCATCCATCAGATCGCTGAAAGCGCCGATGTCAGCGAAACGGTGCTTGAAACCCTTGACGAGCGCGGCCTCAATACGCTGGAGCACTGGATTGCCTCCCTGGTTCATGAGCGCCATCTGTGGCCGGACCGCTACTTGCAGCACCTGATGAAAGTCATCGGCACCATTGGAAATCACGGTCGGGCGGTTATTGTGGGCAGGGGCGCCAACTTTGTTTTGCCGCCTGAAAAAAGATTTGCGGTTCGTATCGTGGCCCCGCAGGCATGGCGTATTGAAAACGTGTCCAGGGAGTTCAGTCTTTCGACAGACGAGGCCAAGCGGCGGGTTTTACGAACCGAATCGGATCGACGGGCGTTTATCCGTAAGTATTTTAATGCCGATATTGCCGACCCCACCAATTATGACCTGGTCATTAATACGAACACACTGAAGCTTGAAGACGCCGTCAATGTGATATCCGCCGCCCTGGGTATGGTGGAGTGTATTCTGGTAGAATAGCGGATTCGAATAATATAAGGACGTAAATCCTGCAGATTCAATTAGCGTGAAACTTTCTGAGATAATCTGCGCTGAATTTTTTCGCTGCGCAACTCCCGTAGTGCGTCATTGGCAACCCAGCGGGCCGCTCCGGACTCCAATCGCCGGAGATCCTCGGCCACTGCAACCGCTTTGCGGTTCAGCGCCGGGTTGCGCTTGCCGATCTGGCGCAGGGCCCAGTTGACCGCTTTTTTGACAAAATGGCGACCATCGCTGGCCTCTTTTTGGATGCGCTTTAAAAAAGGCTCAAACTTTCGATCGGTCGCTTCTTTGTCGTGAACAGCCAAAACTGCCATGAGCACAAATCCGGCCCGCTTGACGAATTCTTCGGGCCGCTGCGACCAGGCGATTGCCTTCTGCCGCCCAAAGGCCGTTTTGCTGAACAGTCGATTGCAGCATTGATCACACAGATCCCAGGAATCAACCTCTTTGACCCAGCGCTCCAACTGCGCTTCGGTCAGCTGCTGCGGGTCTTCGATCATGCAGGCCAGGATGCGAGCTTCATGAATGGCGCTCGACCACAGCTGTCCGGCCAGTTTGCGGCTGGTGCCGATTTTTTTGGCCATCCCCTGAAGCTTGGGAATCGAAACCCCCAGCGCCCGGTCGGACTTGATGCCGTATTTGGCCATGCCGGCTGCCGATTCCGGATCCCCCAGCGATTTCAATTCCGCAATGACATCATTCAAGTCCATAGACCCTCAAGTAATAATACCCTACATCTTGTGCAAAAATTTACTTATGGAGGTTTGCAATTGGAATGTTGGACGAATGAAAGGATAGAAAAGCGCAACGCCCATCAATGGGCCGCTTCCGATTCGCCTTTTAAAAGCTGTTTGAATCCCTTGAGTGTTCCCCGCCAGGCGGCATTTTCACCCGCCATGATGGCCACCACAACGTCCTTTTCGACGCTGACTTCCATAACCAGTTCATCGTCTCCGATCTTGAACACAGCTTCGGCCCAGCGCTCGGCCGGCAGGCCGCTACTTTCGCAATCATAATCCGTGCGGATTTCCCCGGTCATTCGGATCTCCCCCATCATTGCCCTCCTTGCGAGTGTTATTATTTGGGCCGCTTGAGCCCGTATTCCCGCTTAATCCCTTATTATTGAATGTGCTTTATCTGTCCTGACACAAGGTCATGTTTTTTTCTGAAAGGCGCTGTGCTGATCAGTTGCCAAAACAGAACAAAGTGGCCTGATATTTGGGATGATCGGCATCCGAACGATTGGATTTAAAGATTGAGTGGCTTTAGTCCCAAATATCAAGCCACCGGCAATTGGCTGTTCATAGCGCCTTGAAAAAAATGACATGACCGATTCAAGTGGTTTGATTAAAATTGCGATCGTCGTTTAAATCAATGCGTGAAGCTTTTGCTCCAGCCGATCAAACTCGTCTCCCTTGAAGCAGTGCTGCACCTCCGTAAAGCGCTTGCGCAAGTCCGTCACCGCTTGTTTAACATTTTTTTGGTGCAGGATAACATCCGCCATCAGCCGGGCCAGATCGGCGAAATCCGCGGCTGCCATGCCAAAACGCGTCATCTCCTGCACCCCGGTGCGCAATGATCCGGCGGCCGAAAAACTTTCCTCGTCCGGGGCGGCCTGGTAATTGCAGATGATATGATTTTCTTCCAGCCGGCGGGCGATCTCGGGTGCGCGGGCGTATCCCACGTTGATCACCACCTGATGGGTTTCGGTGTAGGAAATCGCAGGATCACCGGCGACATCCAGGCCGCTTTCTTTTAGGGCCATGGCAAACGCCTTGGCGTTGGCGATCACATTTTTCTGATATTCTTCTTTGAAAGCGTTCATCTCAAAAGCGGCCAGCAGCAGACCCAGCAGGGTGCCTAAATGGTGGTTGCTCGTGCTGCCGGGAAACGCCCGTCGCTGAATGGCTTCCCAGAACTCGTAGTACACATCGTCTTCGGCATAATTGACGGCTGCAACGCCGCGCTGGGTGCCGAAAAATGTTTTGTGGGTCGAGCCGGTGACCACATCGGCGCCTTCCTCAAAAGGCTGCTGAAAATAGGGTCCCACCAGACCCAGCACATGCGCCATGTCATACATCAGCAGACAGTCCAGCTCGAGCGCATCGATGATTGCGCGCATCTCCCGGACGGGCTCCTTGTGAATGATCATGCTTTTGCCCAGGATCATCAGCTCCGGGCGATGTTCGGCAATCAACTCTCGGGCGGCTTCCACATCGATCCGGTAAGGATTATCTTCCAGGACCGGAAAGTTGACCACCGCCGGCTTTTCCCATTTGGGGTCCCGCATCACAAAATCCCGCAGCGCCCCCATGGGCTGTGCGCTCAGATGTCCACCCTTGATAATATGATTATTCATCACCATGCGGATGCGGCGTTGCTCACTTTTGCGGTCGGCGCGGTTTAAAAAATCCACCATAGCACTGAAGACGGCCATGTTGGCCATCTGCCCGGATATAACCCGGGATTCCACTTCACGGCACCCTAAAAAGCGCTGAAACTCGCAAATTAAAAGATTTTCAACCTCGGCAATAAAATCGGTGCCCTGGTAATAAAACACGTCGGCTTCCTTGAATGCCTTGACCTGTTTGTGCTCTGCATATCGGCCGGCCGGGTCCGTGATGGAAAGCATGTGTGCTAGCGGGGAGGCGGTTTGTTCGGAAGGTATCAAATTGATGCATTGCCGCTGGCGCCAGGTGTGATTGTCGATGGCCTTGGCGATCAATGTTTTGGCATTGTGCGCCATTTTTTCGGCGGCACAGACCTCCTGGCGGTCTTCGCGCAGCTGATCATAATAAATCGGCCAGCAATGCGGCGGCGCTTCGGCCCGCAAATGATAGGGAACGATAACCGCACGGGTCCGTTTGCCCCGGATGTCGATGTCGACCTGATCACCTTCGACCAGGTCACTGTCCAGCAGCGCCAGACCGATGGCGCGCCGGCCTTTGACCTCAGATTGGCGGCTGGACAGACCGACTCCTTCGCTTTGCCATAGCGGCACCATGGTGCCGCTGGTCACATAGCCCACGTGCCGGTCGCCGCGAAACACTTTGGCTTCGGCCCGGGCGACGCCTTTATCAGTCAGCGCGATGGGCTGAATGATGCGCGGCAAATCGGCCATCAGCGAATAGTCCCGGTCAACAATGCGCTTGAAGGCTTCATATTGTCGGGTCAGCGCCGCGCGCCCGATGAACGCTCCCTTTAACGGTGAAAGACTGACGCTAAAGCGGGCCAGCATGCTGGCAAAGGCGGGTATTTCCTTGCCCTCGGGATCACGTCCCAGCTCATGGCCGTAAAGCGGTAGTACGGCCTCCAGCCGCAGGGTGTCTCTGGCGCCCAGGCCGATGGGTTTTGCGCCTTTGTCCAGCAGTGCCTGCCAGATTGCTGCTACATCCGCACGCGCCATAAAAAGCTCAAAGCAAATCGGCTCACCGGTATAGCCGGTGCGCGAAATCAGCACACGGCCGCCGTTGATCTGCGCCGTGCTCAGGCAATTGCGCATCGGCTCGGGCAGGCGTCCTCCGGAGATCAGCTCCTGCATGATGTCTTTGGACGTTGGTCCCTGCAAGCTGAGCATAGCCATCTCCGCGGTTCGATCAATGAGCTCGACTCCGCCAAAGTTGGCACGGATCTTTTCCAAATGAGCAAAGTCTTTTTCGCGGTTGGCGGCATTGACCACTAAAATAAATTCATCGGGAACAAAGCGATACAGATAGGCATCATCGATAACCCCGCCGTCTTCGTTGGGAAGCATCGTGTATTGGCTCTCTTCTTCTTCCAGAGCGGCGGCATTGTTCGACAGTACATGCTGCAGGAAATCCAGGGCATCTTTGCCCCGAACCATAAAACGGCCCATGTGTGAAATGTCAAACAGACCGGCCGCTTTACGGGTGATCAGGTGCTCCTGAACGATACCGGTTTCATAATGTAACGGCATCTCCCAGCCGCCAAATTCAACCATGTTGGCGCCCAGTTGGACATGCTGTTTGTTTAACGCGGTTTTGTTTAATTTTCCCATGGCTTCTGATCCTTTTTTGGCAGGAGTTGAAAATTCTGTTGCGCTTTTATGGCAGAAAATAATAGATAAAAGCATTCTGAGTGTCAAACGGATATCGTGAAAGCAAGACGATATCTTCATGCAGGAATTTATGCAGGCGATAATAATGAACGATGCAATGCCTCCAGCACAGGATTCACTAAAAGCCACTTTTAAAAAATTAGGCCGTGCGGTCGGCAGGTGGCAAATAGGCGCCAACCTTATCGGGGCCATTACCGTCACATCTTATTTTGTTTTTTTCGATCAGGTCTTTCCATATACGGACGTTCAAAATCAGTTTTACGTTCTGGCCATCATGTTTCCGTTCCTGGTCGCCATCGCTATGGTTATTTTTTATTTCTGGCAAAAAGACTTGAACCGCTTTTTGCGGTTGACGGCGCAAAAGAAATTCATTGAAGCCGATTTGCGCAGAAAGGCCCAGCGAAAAATACTCGACATGCCATCTGTATCTGCGCTGGTCAGTTTGTTTAACTGGTTTCTGGCGGCCATCACCATGACAACCTACAGCATTGTCGCCGATACGAGCAGCTCCGGAGCTCTTGCCGTCGAGCTGATCGAGGGGCTCCGGGTTTTTATCGGTTGCATTATCGGCGGGATTATCACGGCAGCGATTATCTTTTTTATTATCGAAGCCAAATGCCGCCGGATCTGGCCGGAGTTTTTCCCAGAAGGCGGGCTGGCCCGCACCCCGGGCGTGTTTCGCCTGAAATTGCGCCTGCGCATGTTCGCCATTTTTTTACTGGCCAGCATTTTGCCGCTGATCCTGATGGCCGTCTTATCGTATAACAAAGCCAGCATGATGCTGGCGATGGATCCGGGCCAGGTCATCAAAAGTTTACTGTATTTGACGGCCTTTTTGTTGATCGTCACCCTGGCGGTGGCCGTCATCCTGTCGCGCTCATTTTCAACCGGTATTATCGATCCGATCCGGCAGATGGAAGCCGCCATGGCACAGGTCGAAAAAGGGGACCTGACCGCAACCGTTACCGTTAACAGCAACGATGAACTGGGGGCGCTGGGCGAAAATTTCAACCGGATGACCGAGGGCCTCAAGGATCGCTATCGCCTGCGCCAATCACTGGACCTGGCCAAGGAAGTGCAGCAAAACCTGCTGCCGGCCGAAAATCCGCATTTTCCCGGTTTGGACATCGCCGGTATAAGCATTTATTGTGACGAGACCGGCGGCGATTATTTTGACTTTTTCGGTAGCGCCGATAATAACAAATACGGCATCGTTATCGGTGACGTATCAGACCACGGCATTCCTTCTGCCCTATTGATGGCGTCGGCCCGCGCTTTTTTAAGACAGCGCACGGCCCTATCCGGCAGCATTGCCGACATCGTTGGCGATGTTAACCGCCAGCTGACCCGGGACGTTGAAGATACCGGCCGGTTCATTACCCTGTTTTATCTTCAAATCGATATGGATAACCGCCGCCTGAGCTGGGTGCGGGCCGGACACGAACCGGCACTGCTGTATGATCCTGCCAACAATCGCTTTGAAGAGCTGAGCGGCGAAGGCATTGCTCTGGGTGTGGATGGCCGCTGGCAGTATACTGAAAGCCAGCGTGATGGTCTGGGCGACGGGCAGATTATTTTATTGAGTACCGACGGCATCTGGGAGGCCCGCAATCCGCAGGATCAGATGTTCGGCCGGCAGGCCGTTTCTGATATTATCCGTCAATATGCGCAAACCAGCGCAGCCAAAATCCAGGATGCGATTCTGACCGAACTAAACCGCTTTCAGCAGAAGATCGCACCTGCCGATGACACCACCCTGGTTGTCATCAAAGTCAGAGGTAAGAAAACAGAGGACAGATGACAAAAGACAGAAGATTGAGATAGGCGGTCAAAGTAGGGGCGGGGGTTATCCCCGCCCGATCGACCCGAATCCCTCAACTCACAACGCGCAACCCGTATCTCGCAAATCGAATTTGTAAAACACCAAACACTAAATACAAAATATAGGAGAAACGACAATGGCAACAACAACGGTTCGCTGGGTAAATGACAGAAACTTTGTGGGCGTGGACGCTACCGGCCACTCGGTTGTCTTATCGGGCCAGAAAAACGGGATCGGGGTCAGCCCCTCCCAGATGCTGCTGGTGGCCCTGGCTGCCTGCTCGTCTGTGGATGTTGTTGAAATTTTGGAAAAAAAACGCAAAAGACTCACCCTGCTCGAAGTGACCGCCACCGGCGAGCAGGACCCGGATCCCCCCTGGACCTATCGCAAGATCCATGTCAAATACCGGCTGGGCGGAGACAATTTGACCGCCAAAGCCGTCGAACAGGCGATCAGCCTGTCCCAGGACAAATACTGTTCGGTCTCCGCCACCGTCCGGGGCGTGGCCCGGATCACCACCGAATATGAAATTGTCGGGGCTGAATCCGCCTGACAGCAGCTTACCCTATCGGCTCAACGGCGCCGACAGGTGTTGCCTGTGAAAGTGGCGGTGGATAAAATCGCAGAGCCCCCACAATGCACCTTGAAACCACGTGCTAACCTAACCGTCTAAAATTTAAAATAAATATTGACACAAGACCGCTTAACCAATAAAATTTCACATAACCGGACCCCATTGACACCCATCAAGGAGCAACAGCATGCTGGATTTGGATCCACAGCTCGGCAAATACGGGATTACAGCCCGCCTGTTTAAGCTGATCAATGACATGCCCAAGGATAAAAAATTGATCCTTTTAAAACAGCTTATCGGCGATGACGTGACCTCCCAGTTGTGTAAGCTGATCGTTGAAATGTCTGAAGATCAACAGATCATTTTGCTCGAGCAATTGGAGTCCATGCCCGCGATTGAGATGCCCGAAACAACGGTCAGTCTGGAGGGAAACGAGTCTTCGATGCGGGAAAATCCCCGCAAACCGTGCCTGATCAACGCCAAATACCGTGTTCAAAACAAAGATTACAAAAGCTACATTCTGGATATCAGTATCGGCGGAGTATTTATCGAAACCGCCGAAACATTTACCATCGGCCAAAAAATCGGCCTTAATTTCGCGCTGCCCAACTACCCCACGCCGTTCAAGCTTATTGGAACGATTTCGTGGGGCAGTCCGCGCGGGTTCGGCGTTAAATTTGATAAGGTCCCCGGACTCCAGGGCAATATTTTAAAATCTTTTATTGAGCAGGAAAAGTAAGCAGTGCAAGCACCTGGCTTAATTGACATTAAATTCGGTCATCGTTATATTGCACCAGGATAAAACCGCAACCCGCCCCTAAAATGGAAGCATTCGGATAGATCACACACCAATTATCGCCGATCGCTTCCAAAAGAGGTAAATCATGAAACATATCCCTGTTGTTATCTTTTTGCTGGGAACTTTGCTGTGGCTTCCGGCCGCAAATGCGGATGTTTACACCTGGACCGATGAAAACGGTATTAAGCATTTCGGTAACCAGCCGCCTGAAAATGCTGCGGACGCCCGCGTCATATTCAAAGAAGAACCGTACGATGCAGCTGAGGATCAAAAACTTAGAAAAAAGCAGGAAAAAGAGGCTGTCAAACTTATCCGGGAACTTGAAAGAGAAGAGCAAAGGGAGGCAGCCGAAGCCAGACAAGAAGCAGCCGAAGCCGAGAAAAATCGTAAGCCCACGCAGCAAGAGCGCATCGCCGCTGAAAAACAACGGCTGGAAAAAATTATTGCCGAGCTGGAAGCCAAACCCCTGGAGTTTTACGGTTCACAAAAGAACAAGCGGGTCCGTATCGGGTATTACCGGTATCGACTCGAAACCCTGATAAGCGATCCGGAAAAATACTTTAGCGAGCCAACCAGCTTTGACGGCAACGTAAAAAAGGAGTTACCCAGCGCCGAATCCGAATAGCCGCTACCAGATCCCTGTCTGCGGTAAACATCGTATCACCCCCGCCCTGCCGCTATCGCTGCGCCCTGCCAATTTAATATCCACCGTAAATTCAGATTCTTATGACAATTCAGCCCAGGAAACCGGCTGGCGCCGCATGCTTAAATATTCCTAAAGTTTAGGACCCTCTATACCGATATGAGGTCTCGTAGCATTTATTGCACCGCATCAGGGTGCCTCAATTGCGTTTATCACCAATTGAGAATTTTCCGATCACTTTCGATGTAAGGAGGGCAGTTTGATGAAAACCAGATTTACTATTTCCAGTGTTGTCATTGGGCTTATGTGTCTGTCTTTATTGATACCGGCAGCCGGCGCCCAGCAATCGGACAGAATTGACGTTGAGGCCGCCGCCATCTGTGAAAATGTTGAAAATCGTGAAGCGATCAATGTCGGAACCCGCTTTACCCATTCAACCCCGCGGCTGTATTGCTTTACCAAAATTGTGGGTGCCGAATCGCCCACTGAAGTCGTACATGTTTGGCGTTACGGCGATGTCGAACGCGCACGGATATCGCTGGCCGTCAACGCAAGCAGCTGGCGCACTTATAGTTCAAAAGCCATTCAGGCCCATGAGCTCGGAGCATGGCACGTGGATGTACTGGACACATCGGGCAACCTGCTGGAAACCATCGATTTTGAAATTACCCAGTGAGCAACCCATAGGACCAAAACGGAAGCATTTTAAGCGAAAGCCACGCCCCCCGGGAGGCGTGGCTTTCATCTATCCGGCCAATCGCCGTATGTGCCTGCAAAAGTAGGAGAATAATTGAATTAGCGCAACATCGGGGGCTGCGAAAAATTGATATTAAACCTGTTTTTTGATAAGCTGATAGCATAAATATCAACTCCGGGAATTGCCGCCCCCGACACCCACAAGCACAATTAACCGATCACGTTGCCCTCATTATTTGCCAAAGCGGTATAAACAAAAACGGAGGGTTTTATGACTTTTGCCAATATGTTGAACATTACCAGCAGTCCGGCGCTATCCATTTTAATATGGATTGTCCTGTTTCTGCTGGCGCTGTATTTTGCACGGCGGCCGTTTCACCAGGCGGTTATGTCGTTTAGCAAAATTATACGCAACGCCCTGCGCCTGACCGCCGCTTCGGTTCTGTCGGCGGAAAAGCGGTTGACGCTGCGCAACCGGGAAGTTTTAATGGCTGCCGGCCTGGAAAATGCGGAAAGAAAAGTTGAGCGCGAATTTGATCGCATCGCCGCTGCCGTGACCCGCGACCTTGATGGCTACCCCAACGTTCACCGCCAGTTGTCGGAGGTCATCGTCAAGCTGGACGAAGACTACGCCAACAGCGCCGACGTGCCGCCGTCGCTTCCCAACTGGATGCCGATAATCGAGTCCATAGCCAAAATCGAGCATAGCGGCGACTCGATGGTGGCCAATATGCTGGCGGAGATCAATCGCTCGTTGACCGAACAAAACAAAAAGGCCATCGAGGACTATCGCAATTCCACGGCCGCGCGCCATGGCATCTTAAATAAGATGATGCCGTTCTGGCGCAAGGTACAAAGGTCGCTGGATAGCATCACCGGTTCCATCGACAACATCAAAAAACGGGCCAAAACGGTTGATCGTAGTATGAACGAATACGAGAAAATCCGCGCCGGCTCGGACGCAGCAGCGCGCGCCTTGTCAACCTCGGCGCTGACGCAGTTTGCCATTGCCGGACTGGTGCTGTTGATTGCCATCGGTGGCGCCGTCATCAATTTTAACCTGATTGCCCTGCCCATGTCGGAAATGGTGGGCGGCGCCAGTTATATTGGCCCCTTTAAAACCTCTGACGTGGCCGGCCTGGTGATTATTCTGGTGGAATTGACCATGGGCCTTTTCTTGATGGAATCGCTGCGGATCACCCGGCTGTTTCCGATTATCGGCACCATGGACGATAAAATGCGCCACCGCATGATTATCATCACCCTTACCCTGCTGGCCGTTTTAGCCGGTGTGGAATCAGCACTGGCCTTCATGCGGGACCGCATCGCCCACGACATGGAGGTGCTGCGCCAGACCCTGGCCGGTGCCGAGCAAATGGGCCTGCCGCCCAGCATCATTCCCACCGTCGGTCAGATGGTTTTGGGCTTTATCCTGCCCTTTGCGCTGGCCTTTGTGGCCATTCCGCTGGAAATGTTTGTGGCCTCTTCGCGCACCGTGCTGGGTGCAGGGGCGGCCTGGCTGCTCCGAGTGTTCGCCTTTTTGCTGCGGCTGCTGGGCAATATCGGCTTTTATCTGGGCAGATTCATTGTCAATGTATATGATCTGGCCATTTTTCCGGCCATCTGGCTGGAAGGCATTATTATGGCTACCAAAGGCAAGAAATCGGATTCGCCCGAATCCGAGGCCCCTGAAGAGTCGCATCTGGTCGAGAAAGCCGTGGGCAGCTACGAAGAAACGGTTCAAATGAAGGAGCAGCAGGAATGAAAAAACTATTTGCCATTGCCATTGTTATTTGCATTTTGATGGCGGGTTGCACCGATATCAAAAGCCGCTCCACAGGGGTCTATATGTTGTTGGACACCTCCGGCACGTACGCCGTGGAGCTTAACAAGGCCCAGAAAATTCTAAATTACCTGCTGGGTGTTCTGGCGCCCGGCGACACCCTGGCGGTGGCCCGCATCGATACCGGAAGCTTCAGCGAAAAGGATATCATCTCAAAAGTCACCTTCGACGAGCGGCCATCGGTGGCCAATAATCAGAAACGAGCCTTTATGCAACAGGTGGAAAGCTTTGTAACAACGGTTAAAGGCAGCCCGTACACCGACATCTCAGGCGGTATTTTGCAGGCCATCGAATACCTGAACGAGGCCGAACCCGGTAAAAAATACATTCTTATTTTTTCGGATCTGAAAGAGGAGCTGGCCAAAGGGTACAAGCGCGATATTCCTTTCCAGTTGCCGGATTATAACGTCATTGCCCTCAACGTCACCAAGCTGCGCGGAGACAATATCGACCCGAAAGAATACCTGGCGCGGGTCGAGGATTGGCGCAGCAAGGTGGAAAAAGGCGGCGGCGAATGGGGCATGATCAACGACCTGGAGCGTCTGGATAATATTTTCGCCAATTAAGCCTGACAATCTTCATTTATACTGCTCGCCATTTTAATGTTTCAAAAAATGGATGGTGATATAGTGTTGTAGCAAAAAATGTGTTTCGCAATCGGAACGTTTTTTTTGACAACCACTATAAAACAATCGACTGTAAATCAATTGGGGTCACGTTCGCTGACCCCATTTTTTTGCATTGAACCTGCCCGCATCGCCTCTGCGTTTAACATCTTGACATTTCAACCGGGCGGGAATTAATATCGACGCTGCAAATCATTCTTAAAATCACCCCAAAAAAAATGACGGCCGCAAACAGTGAAACCAAAGGCCTTTAAAAAACAGTCTGCAAATCAACAGGTGAAGGGATGTTGGCTCGAGCCAGTGGTGATTGTTGCTGCATTTTTGATGTTTACCGCCTGTGCCGCTGATATGCTCACAAAGGGCGCGCCGCCCGAGGTTGTGGGAGAGCCGCAGCGGACGGGACAACTGGAAAATCCACGGCTCAACGAAGTCAGCGGTTTGGCCGCATCCAGTCTTTACCCGGGCCTGTTGTGGGCCGTCAACGACGGCGGTGACGATCCGCTGCTGTATGCCGTCGGCAGCGACGGCGCCGATCTGGGCACCTTCCGGGTGGAGGGAGCCGTCAACTTCGACTGGGAGGCACTGGCCTCATTTCGGTTGCAGGGAAGCGCCTATCTACTGATTGCCGATGTCGGCGACAACTGGGAACAACGGCAGACCGTCACCATTTACGTGGTCGAGGAGCCGTCCATCACCGCCACCGGCTTGGGTAGTGACGCAGCAGTGCCCATCGCCTGGCAAATTCACTTTATCTATGAGGATGGCCCGCAGGATTGCGAGGCAGCAGCCGTCGATCCGGCCACACAAAGCGTTCTATTGCTCACCAAACGCGGGATGTCACCCATGCTGTATGAAATTCCGCTGCGGCCCGCTGCTGCGGCCACACCACTCGTGGCACGCCGCCTGGTGAGTGTACCGCATTTTAACTGGCCGACCGGCATGGATCTGTCGCCCGATGGCCTGGCGGCTGTCGTACTGACGTACAACCATGCTTATCTGTTCCGGCGCAGGCCTGGCGACAAATGGTCTGAGGCCTTTCAGAAAAAGCCCCGGCGTCTGCGCTTTGAAACATTGATGCAGCAGGAAGCTGCCTGTTTCGGATTTTACGGGAAATCGGTCTGGGTGACGTCCGAACGGTCTCCGACGCCGCTGGTGCGAATAGAACTGGCAGAATGAGAAGAATTTAAATAACCTCACACAACAGGAAGCCGATTAGACGCATTGCAAACACCGCCGACGACATCTCCGTTCAAGATTCGCAATGTGCGCCTGTTTATTGCCTTTCGCGTTTTATTCAACTGCCGCTTTTATTATCCGGTATTTACCATTTTATTTTTAGACTACGGCCTGACCCTTGAGCAGTTTGCCCTGCTCAATGCCGTCTGGGCGGCCACCATCGTGCTGCTGGAAGTGCCCTCCGGTGCTCTGGCCGACACGATCGGCCGCCGCAATTTGCTGGTTTTCACCGGGATCCTGATGGTCATTGAGATGATTTTGCTGACTTTTGCGCCCCGCGGCAATGCTCAGCTGTTGTTTCCCGTATTTCTGGTCAATCGGATACTCAGCGGAGCGGCCGAGGCGTCGGCGTCGGGTGCCGATGAAGCTATCGCCTATGACAGCCTGCAGGCGGAAGGTGATGTGCGGGACTGGCCGCGGGTTTTAGAAAAGCAGATGTGGGCACGCTCCGGCACCTTTATCATTGCCATGAGTCTGGGAGCAGCGGTTTACGATCCCCACCTGATGCAACGGGTGGTTGATGCGGCAGGCATTAATGTTCAGGTCAATCAGGGTGTGACACTGCGCATCCCTCCCCTGCTGACATTGCTGATGGCCATTTTAACCCTTATCACCGCCTGGCGGATGCGCGAAGGCGAAAACAGAAGCCATCCAAATAGTATCGGGCGCGGGCCAACGATCACCGAAGCGTTTAAGCTGACCCTTTCCGCCGGCGGCTGGATCCTGCGCACGCCCTTCGCGCTGATCGCTATTCTGGCCGGATTGGTCTTTGACAACTGCATTCGCATGATCATCACGCTCAACAGCCAGTATTATCGCCTGATAGACCTGCCGGAGGCTTCATTCGGCTTGATCGGATCCGGGATGGCGATAGTGGGCTTGGTGATGCCGCGGGTGGCCCGCAGGATGACACAGCGGCGTTCACCTGCATTTAATCTGGGCATCATGAGCACGCTGACCCTGATCGGGCTGGTCGGTATGACCTTTTTCTGGCCCGTTTTCGGGCTGCTGCCGGTCGTCATTCTGGTGGCCGTCATCTACCTGGAAAACTTTTTCCAGAGCCATTATCTGAACCGCATTACCGACTCGCACCAGCGCGCCACGGTTTTGAGCTTTAAAGGACTGTCGTTTAATCTGGCTTACGGCCTGATCGGGGTGCTGTATTCTCTGTTGCTGGCATATCTGCGCTCGGGCGTCAGCACCGGCCGACCCAACATCAGCGAGGCCCAACTGGAAAACCTGGTATTTATCAAATCCATCGGCTGGTTTCCGGGATACTTTCTGCTGACGATGCTCGCGGTGCTGGTGTTCGCCCGCTGGCGGCTGAAATACACCAATGAGCACAAAATCCCTGGATAAATCCAAGGTTAGTGTTTATTATTTTTTTATTGCCTTTTCGCTTAAATCAAAATAATTAAACCGTAAGGGCTGAAATCCACCAACATCTTATATACGCTTTATAAAAAATTAGGACAAAACAATGGCACCATCCGAAAACGGCCGAGACAAGGATTTTGTTTTAAACAGCAGTTATCGCAACAGCGAGTCCATGGAACCCAGCGAAGATGTTTATTACGGATCCGGCGGCAGATCCGGCGGGCAGCCGTTCAAACACATCACCATCGCCATCGCCGGATTTGTGGTGCTTATTGTCCTGACCGTGACGGTCATTGCCAGAACCTACAGTCTGGCCGAAAAATCCCAGTTGCTCGCGCTGCAGTCCCGACTCGAGCAACTGGAGCGTCGCCTGGGATCGATGGACGCCGAAGGTGGATTGACCGAAGCCGGTGGCTCGGGCAACCAGCTGATTTTATTGACCGAACGCCTCGACCAACTGGAAGCCAACATGACCGCCCGGTTCAGCAGCCTGGCCACTCAGCTGACTGCCACCGCAGCCAAACCGGCTGCCAAACCTGCCAAACAGGCAGAAGCTGCCCCCAAAGCCGAGCCTGCCAAAGTCGCCCCGGCAAAGATTCATGTCGTCAAGCAGGGCGATACCCTGTATCGCATCAGCCGCCGCTATAATCTTTCCGTCGACCAGTTAAGACAGTATAACCAACTGGATTCAAAAGCGTCGATTTATCCCGGCCAAAAATTAAGGGTTTCCTCTCCCAAATAGGCCCCTCTCAGCCGGCCGCCAATTGCCGGCAGCACGCTGCCACCATCGAAGGGGCGGTGTTGCTTTTCACAGGTCAGATGCAGGCTCAAACAATTTACCTCAGCCGCTTTTTTGCTTAAGTTCACCCGCCCCTGAGCCGATAACATCCCCAGACAAGTTTATGCAAAAACTCCATTTTCGTATTCCACCACAATAAATTATCGGGAATAACCGTGGTCGATCAGAAACCATCCGAAAATCGAAAAAACAAAATTCTCAACCGGTTGAGCAGGCTGGCCATTGCCCCTTTTTACCGCATGAAGATCGCTCGCAAGCTGATGCTGGGATATAGTGTCTTGCTGCTTCTGCTGGTGGGGATCTCTGCACTGGCGCTGTATAATCTCAACGTGCTCAATGATCTCAACAGCAGCATTTATGAGACCGATCTGCCGGTCGTCAGAGTATCGGGCGAGTTGATCGATGTCATTCTAGGGCAAGAATTTTACGTCAAGCGTTACCTTATTTTAAGGAGCCCGGATGTTTTCAAGGATATCTGGAACAAGGAAAAGGAATTTAGCGAGCTGATCGAGCAGTTGCAATCCCTTCCCGGACATGAGGATTACCCCATCCAAAAACTCATCAGCCTGCAAACCGAATATAAATACATCCTTTCAGAAGCCATCGGCTGGATCGAGGATCCCGAATCCGATATATCAAAGGCATTTGAGAAAAATATAAAGACCCAGCAGGAAAAAATCATAAACGTTATCAAACAGATGCAAGCCCAGGCGCTGCGGGAGCAAAACGAAAAAACGGCCACGACGGCCACCATCGGCCGGTACGCCTTTAAAGCCGCGGCCATTTTATGCGGCCTGGGCCTGCTGTTCGCACTGACAGCAGCTTTTATTATCACCCGTAACATTTCCGGGGCCATCAAAAAATTAAAGCACGCCACCGGCAAGATCGCAGAGGGCGATTTTGACCACCGGCCTCAGATTCCCAACCAGGATGAGCTTGGTGACCTGGCCGATTCATTCGCCACAATGGCCCAGCGTTTGAAGCGGCTGGAGGAAATGTATCTGGATACCAGCCCGCTGACGCGGCTGCCCGGCGGCATCGCCATTGAAAACGTATTGAACAAGCGCATCGAGTCCGGCGCCCCCGTTGCCTTTTGCCTGATGGATATCGACAATTTCAAAGCTTACAATGACCATTACGGATACGCCAAGGGTAACGATATCATTCAGGCCACGGCCGAAGTCATCAGCCAGGCAGTTGCCCGGTACGGAAGCCAAGATGATTTTATCGGCCACATCGGTGGCGATGATTATGTGTTGATCACCACCCCGGATCTTTATCCGCGCATTTGTCAGGCGGTAATTGAGCATTTTGACCGCACGATTCCCAGTTTTTACGACGAGGTCGACCGCAAGCGTGGCCATATTGTCGGTGAAAACCGCCAGGGTCAGGAAGTCAAATTCCCGCTGGCAACCCTGTCCATTGCAGTGGTCACCAACATCAAACGCAAATTCAAAAACCACATTCAGTTCGGGGAGGTAGCCGCCGAAATGAAAGAGCACGCCAAAACGGTGGCCGGCAGCACTTATATGGTGGATCAGCGCAGCGATGATTCCCGCAAAGGCAAAAAAGATCGCAAACTCATCAGCCTGCAGGATGCCAAGCAAGGCTCAAAAGGATAATCCATGCAAGGAATTAAACCGAAAACGGTTGTCACGCTAGTGATGGTACTCGTATTTTATATGGGCGGCTGCACCCATACGACAAACTCCGGCACGACCGCATCAACATCATCGAGACCGGTGGCACCCAAAGTTGCCAACGATGAATACAGCCAAAAAATAGCAATGCTCAATCAGCTCGTTCAAAACAAATCAAAATCTTCGGCGACCCGAGAAGCCCATCTGAAGCTGGCGCGACTATATTCGGACCATAAGAACCGAAATCGCAACTATCAAAAAGCGCTGGTGCACCTGCAAACGTACATCCGTCTGGACAAGGCTGAAGTCGACAGCGATACCCTCAACTGGCTGGCGTCGTTAAAAGAAATTGAGCGTCTTTCAAAAGAGGTGGACTCGCAAAATCGCCAGATCGTCCAGATGAAAGGGAAACTCGATCAATCCCAAAAAGAAGCTTCAGCGCTTACCCGCACCAACCGCAAATTAAGGCGCGAGGAAATCAGCCTGCGCGACAAAACCCGCAAACTCGAAGAATCCAACCTGAAACTGCAAAAGACCATCGAAATGCTCAAAGACCTCGACGAGCGACTGGAAGAAAAACGGCGCAATTTTAACAGTAAAAGATAGATGTATAGCCGCAAAACGACACACCATTGGCTACAATAACCACCAGACCTTGAGCGCATGAACGATTTGACGATTTGACTCACACAGAGCTTTTAGCTCTGAGTGTGGTTTAATGGAAAGAATAATGCTTGTTGAACCAGCCGGTACTATAAATACTGGCGATATGGGTGGTGATTTAACCGCTGAAGACAACGATTGGATATGAATCTCAGATAACACCCGGCTGAAGCTGATTCGCCTTAAAAGAGTTTCGATGCGACAGCCCCGACCCTCTTTATGGCAGCGTCTTTTCAAAAATATATAAGCGGCTCGGATACGGGAACAAGGATGGATGGGTTTAATCTTTTGGATTTGTTGATCTTTTAAGTTTACCCGATCCATGCCGATATAGACATACAGGAGCTTTCAGCGCCCGCTGCTTCAGCTGCACATTAGACGAAGTAAATTAATTCAGGAGGTTAACGTATGTCGGAATACAAGTTTCAATTGACAGGATGGCAGGCGATTGTCGCCATTGTGGTTTTAATCGGAATTTTCGGAATACGGCTGATGACATTCAGTGATTTAAGAGACGATGAGACCTTGGTGAAAAAAATCGAGTTACAGCTGATCGCAGACTACTTTCCGGATGACGTGGAAAATTTAAAGGCCGCTTATGAATCCGGTGAAACGGATGGGTTTGATCGATTGGCGCAGTCGGTTACGAGCACCACGCTGAATATCGAATCGATAAAGGCCAGTTATCCGCTTTTTAAATTTACAAGTTCCAAAAAAGTGGTCGTAAAAGTGACCTACTCACTGGATGATGATTCCGGGACAAGAGACAAGGGTACGAATTATTATCTTTTTAGGCATGGTTCTATAGGCAACAGTTGGTCATACAAACGCGAAGCAAGCGTTGTCAGCTATTATCTCAATTTTATCTGATGCGCAGTCTAAACGATTCCATAATTCTTCCAGCCCAGCTCTTCATTGACACTATCAATGAGAAATTTTAACAAATGATTTTTAAACTTTAGACAATTTCGTCTACAGAACAAGGGAAAAATGAACAAGAACTATACTGTCGAGATCGTCAGAGATATTACTGTGGTTCGTTTTCTCAATAAACCGGAACCGGATGATATTCGCATGTCAATTGACGAGGTCGCGACAATTCGTGCCAGTGGTCTAAGGCTATGGGATTTAAGCCAAAGCGGATGGAATCTGACCAATACGGAACTCGTGGAAATTGCAGATTACGCGAAAGCAAGGCTTATGCTGCCGTCAAAAGTTGCTATGGTAGCACCCAAAGATCTTTCATACGGTGTTTCAAGGGTCTATGAAGTCTTCAGACGGCAGGAGGGTTTGGAAATAGAAATCTTTCGGACCGAACAAAAAGCAATCGACTGGCTTGAAACCTGATCTGAATAAAATTTTCATGTTGCACACTGAACAAATAAGCATCATCAAGATATTCAAGCCCAGGTTTATCGGCGTGGCTTTTACCCGGAATTAAACGACATGCCTCGAACACCGATCATCCTTATTAGCATCGTCTTACTATCCACATTCGCCAACGGTTGTGTTGTATACAAAGAATCCGCAATTTAAACCACCAGAGAACAGGCGAGGCCGGCGCCGTTTCCTGTTTCAAAATCCGACGTGGATGCGGAAGTCACTGGATCCGTATTCAGCCGTTGATTCCGTGTGTCCTTTAGCGCGACTCCGGACCAGTTGGCATCATGGTTAGTTGATTTTACACTACCCTTAAAACCGGAGAATGCCATATTTGATGTTTATCAAGAGGGCTTTTTCGCAATTATATTATCATGTCGGTTGGTTTAATCTGGTTGTACCGGATTCTCAAACGCCAGAAAACCTGAACACTCGCATCCCGGAACACCATACAGAAAAAAATGACATTTGATTCTGAACCGAAAATTGTCTATGGTTGTTGGCACTTCGGCGCATCTAAATGTTGCCTAACAAAGTGATGCACTCTAATTGAAAAATGGGGTGTCATTCAGCAATTCTCAAGAAAGGTGGACCCTATGAAAATAAATCCGGAGCTGGCTTCACCCTGCGGCCTTTATTGCGGTGTCTGCGCCATTTATATCGCCGATCGTGATAACAATACAAAATTCAAAGAACGGCTGGTAGCAGTATACAAAGGCGGCATTCCCGGCAAAGGCACGCTGCCCAATAGCGAAAACCTTTCGATCGACGATATGCAATGCGATGGATGCATGTCTGATAATCGGTTTATGCATTGCCAGCAATGTGAGATCCGGGACTGCACGGCAGCAAGAGGATTAGCCGGATGTCACGAGTGCGATGCGTTTCCCTGCGAGCATATTGAAAATTTTCCGATGGCTGTCGGTAAAAAAGTGATTTTAAGAGCCGTGCCCTACCGGCGTGAAGTCGGCACTGAAAAATGGATTCAGGATGAAGAAGCCCGCTATTTTTGCCCGGAATGCGGCAACAAGGTATTTCGGGGGGTGGTCAAATGCAATCGGTGTAAAAGATTGCTGGATCTGGACTAAAAGGTAAGCAACCTGTTCATCGCATTGGATTCTGGTTTGAAAATCATCGCTTTGTCTTTAGACACGACGGGTAAAACCAACCGAGCAATCTAAGAAACGGGCAGACATGACAGAGCGTGACGAACAAATCAAAGCGTTAATCGAATTGCATCGCGGCCTGGAGCGCCAGGGGCCGGGAGATCCATCATTCTCACGGCATATGTTGTCCCTGCTGCCGGAATTGCCGGAGAATCCGTGCATCGTTGATTTGGGATGCGGTGCGGGAGCCGGCGCATTAATCCTGGCCGAATGGTTCGACATGCCCATTACCGCAGTCGATTTTGCACGTCCGTTTCTGGATGATCTGGAAAACCATGCCAGAGCGCAGGGCCTGGATCATCTGATCAAAACGGTCGAGGCCGATATGGGCAACCTCAACTGGCCGCCGGCCGGCATTGACCTGCTGTGGTCGGAAGGTGCGGCCTACAACCTTACCTTTGAAGGGGCCTTAAAAACCTGGCGGCCCCTCATGGCGCCGGACGGCATAGCGGTCATTTCGGAAATAACCTGGTTCACCACCGACATACCGGTCCCCGTTCTGGAATTCTGGCAGGAGGCTTACACCCAAATTGCCTCTGAGAGTGAAAATATGGCGCTTGCCCAGGCCGCCGGATTCAATTTGCTGGGTGTCCATCGTCTGCCGTCTCGAGCATGGTGGACCCATTACTACGATCCGCTCAAAGAGCGCATGGATATCCTGCGTCCATCGGCCGACCCGGTTATGCAGGCGGTCATCGAAGAAACTGATGCTGAAATCAATTTGTTCGAAAAATACGAAGATTGCTACGGTTACGCGTATTACTTGCTCAAGGCTGCTTAACGGGAACGCATCATGCGAAACATCATATTCTGGGGATTGTTCCCTTTCATCTTGCCTCAGGCCATTTACGTTAGAAAAACCGCGCCGCGCTTCGCGGGAGCTGCCGGCCCCCGGAGGGGTACCGCCGGATCCGGCAAAAATAATATGCTCATTGCCATCGGTGATTCGATTATCGCCGGGGTCGGGGCCACAACCCTGGCAAAAGCCCTGGTGGGTCAGACGGCTGAAAAACTGTCATTTTTGCTGGGCTGCAAAATTACCTGGGAGGCAATCGGAAGCATCGGTGCCGTGTCACATCAGGTTATCGAGCAGCTTGTTCCGCAATTGCCGGACAAGCCGCCGGATTTCATGGTGGTGTCGGTCGGCGTGAACGACGCCACCTCCCTTGCAAGCGTTGCCAGATGGCGGCAAAACCTGGCAAAACTGTTGGATGTGCTCTGCGCTTACGCACCCGCTGCGATCATCGCAGTCGCCGGAATCCCGCCGCTCAGGGGTTTTCCGATTTTACCCCAGCCTATGCGCGCACTGTTTGGCATTCGCGGTGAAACCTTCGACAGCATAGCGCGCGATGAGATTTCACGCCACGAAAAGGCGATTCATGTGCCCCTCGATTTTGAACCCGAACCGCACATGTTTTCAGCCGACGGCTTTCATCCATCGGAAGAAAGCTATCAGGAGTTTGGCGAGATGATGGCAAAGTGTATTGCCGCAAAACTTGAGGCAATTTAGATAGAATGGCAAAGCAACATACATATAAGGAAACCGTTCGTATGAAAACCATTCAGAAGAGGACCGCGAAATCGTCCATCGGATTATTTACGAGGAGCTTTGCCTGGGCCAGGTGCGCGAAGGCTCCCGTCGGGAGTTCCTTCGGATCATCGATCAACTGCATGCTGCCGGGGCGCAGGGCGTTATCAAGGGTTGTACCGAAATCGTTATGCTTGTGCAGCAGAAGCACACCCGAGTGCCCCTTTTCGACACCACGGCCATCCACGCCCAACAGGCCGTAGCCGATGCGCTCAAGTGAGCCATATCGCCAAATGGAATTGGGTTTTGGATCTGAAGCCATCTATTAGGCCTTGAACCGTTCAGCATTCTAAAGAAGAAAAAGCAGCGCATTAAATTTTTATCTCTTTTGGATCATAATCCATCGATCGACCCATGGAAATCCGTAAATATAAAAAGATATTCGGCGTTGGCCCTTTTGGCGCTATCATTAGCGTAGCATTGCTGATTATTGCCTGGTGGGTCGACCAGATACTGGGGCACCCGGCGATATCCGGACACCCGATATTGATGAAAATCATAGCGCTGCCTCTGATAGTGATGGGGATTGGATTACACATGTGGACAGGATGGACGTTGCGAAACTGGTGGATCGAAGATCAATTGTGTACGATGGGGCCGTTTCGTTATTTGCGCCATCCGATGTATGCCGCCTGGATTACGTTTGTTGCCCTGGGGATCAGCCTGTATTTAAACTCGTGGATATTTATACTCTGGTATCTTTTCTTACAGCCCATCTGGCATCGGCTGGTGCTCACCGAAGAGGCGATGATGGCCGACACGTTTGAAGACGAATACCACAAATATGCGGAGCGCACAGGTCGATTTATTCCGAAAATATTAAGATAATATCAAGGCGCGAATCGCTGCACATTCTGCAGCAAGGAAAAGGGCGCATCAATGGCTTTTTTTGAAGACAGAATGCTGACCGATTCAATTGAAATCAAAACAACGCCTGAAAAAATCCTTGCCTTTCTCACCGCTGTTGTCGACGATGACAGCTATCGGGCGTGGCATCAAAAAGACCATGTAAGCTTGCGCTGGCTCAAAGGCAAACCGTGGGCCGAGGGCTCCGTTCTTTATACCGAAGAATACCTTCACGGGAAATTACATAAACTCAAATTTAAAATCACTAAAATCGTACCCAATCAAAAAATCGAGTATAGCCTGGTTTCTCGCCTTGTTCGAAAATTCTTCCCGAAGAATGAATATATCATTGAGCCTAAAGAAGACGCTTGTCGGTTTATTGCTTCCGGAACCTACCGTATCAGTTGGTTGGGTAAAACCTTCTTTAAAAAAGCCATCCACAGGGGCCTGGCCGGCATGAAAAAGCACATGCACGAAGAAGGTCAGAACTTGAAAAAAGTACTGGAAAACGGGTAACCTGTAACACCGTGATCGCCTGGTTAAACGTTGCAATGACTTCCAAGGGTTCAGATCATATGGTTCGACTCAATCCATTCAGCAATGAGAAACAGACGCTCAAAATCCTGTTCTGGTGCATAACGCCTTTGCTGTTCTTAGCTTTTTTTCGCCTGTTCTGGCTGGTCTTTGGCTTTATTTTCGGCGGCTTGCTGCGACTGATGCTGGGACCCGGGCTGAGCGGGCTGATTACCTTTGTCGCAGTTGCCGCTGCGCTGGTGTTTACGATTCTGACCTACCGCTATGTGTACCGGCAATTTAAAACGCATATCATCGAAAACGGCAACGTCAGGAAAGGCAGATGAACGTAAATCCGGAAGGTCTGATCCCATTGCTCGGCGGGCTCTATGCATATCTGCTGGCCCGCGGTTTTTTGCGCGCAACCAAAGATCCGGTCAAGAACGACGCCTGGTTGAGCAAATGGGGCCCTGCACTCAAATGGCTGGCACCGCCGGCCATGCTGTTCGGCCTCACGTTGCTCACGGGTGTCATCTAAGCCAAATTAGCCGGTGCCATGAAAAACGCTCCGGAATAATCGTGCCGCCATGGTTATGACGAATATTTATCTGAGGCTTTTATTTGGCTTCTGGGCCATCGCTATCGGTCTGGTCCTGTTAAAGATTTATCGTGACAGAGACAATAAAAGCATCTGGGGTGCTTTTTACCGGACCACAAATGATTTTTTTTACCGGTCAAACGCGGCGCGACATAATGCAAAAGTTTATCTTATTCTGGGTTGCCTTTCGATCGCCGGCGGCTTGATTACATTGTTTTATGGGTTTAGATTGAGGTTATGATGAAAAGGTGAGCATATGCCAGCAAAGAAAAAACGTTTGGATCGTAACGGGATGAACCGGGTTGTCGCTGAAGCCCGCACCAGCCAGCAGCAACGGCTTCAGGGCTATCGCGAACAGGCGCTCAAGATTTTTCCCTGGGTCTGCGCCCGCTGCGGACGCGAATTTGAGGGCAAGCGGCTGCGCGAACTGACGGTCCATCACAAGGACCACAACCATGAGAACAATCCACCCGACGGGAGCAACTGGGAGCTGCTGTGCATTTACTGCCACGACAATGAGCACTCACGACACCTGGATGCCGAAGGGGTTGCCGCGGAGAAACCTGGCAACGAAGAGGGGCCGGCGGGGATGCATAAACCGTTTGCCGATCTGGATAAATTGCTAATAG
>JASFNW010000029.1:0-40106 GCA_050116835.1 Desulfobacterales bacterium | reverse complement strand
GTGTTTTCATAAGACGGCTTAAATATAATCATTGAGTAACCGGCTGTCGAATTCGGAAACCGGAGCGCGTTTGTAAAATGGAAAAAATAAAAAAAAGCTTGACATGCCACAATGTAGTATATTATAAAGAGGCTACCCCACAGATCTATGCTTCTAATGCATACCTCTATGTCCTCCTCATCTGGCGACTCATATCCCCGTGAGTCGCCATTTTTTTTTGGGCACTATGGCTTTCAGCGTCTGCTTGATTCAATCGATATAATTGTTATCATTATTAAATCAAAAAAGAAACCCCCTTCGTCCGGCAGATACCTTCAAAAATGCCGATTTTGACAATCCCTGCACTTTGAGATATATAGGGATTGTCAAAAAAACGTCCTGTTATGCCGTTAAACCGTGTAAAAGGAGGAGAGGATGAATCATAAAAATTGGGTGTTTCTGGTCTTCTTTCTGATTTTCTTTGTGGCGTTTCTAGCGCCTTCGTGCGCCAAAAAGGAACTCAAAACTGAAACCACAATGTCAGAAGAGGAAGCCCGCAGACGGGCTGAAGAAGAAGCAAGAAGGCGGGAACTCGAACGCCAGGCTGCCATCAAAGAGGAAGCGCTTAAAGAAGGTGCGCTCGGAGAGGAAGGCGAAAGAATGCAGAGCGCCAGAGAAATATTCGAAAATGAAGATGTGCTTTTCGAATTTGACAGCGCCAGCTTATCGGCCGAAGCGCAGGAAATTCTGCGAGCCAAAGCGCAATGGCTCAGGGACAATCCGTCTGCCCGGGTTTTGATCGAAGGACACTGTGATGAGCGCGGCACAAACGAGTACAACCTGGCACTTGGCGACCGACGTGCTTACAGTGCCAAAGCCTTCCTGACCGACCTGGGCATTGATGAATCGCGGTTAGCCATCATCAGTTATGGCGAAGAACAACCGATTGACAGCCGTTCAACTGAAGACGCCTGGGCCAAAAACAGGCGGGCTCACTTCGTCATCAAGTAAGGATGCGACTGTGCCTGCTGTATTGATGTTCATGACAGATGTAACCCTATTTTTATCGCGCAAAGAGGATAAAGCCCCCATCCTGCCAGCAAGCGTTTCGGTAATCTTATGACGGACCAATCTCAGCCGGCAGCCTCAGCCAGACGCATTGCTTTTTTCATATCACCTCACGGATTTGGTCATGCCGCGCGATCGGCCAGTATTATGGAATCGTTGGCGGCCATTGATCCCGCATTTCATTTCGATATTTTCACTACCGTGCCGGATTGGTTTTTTAGGCAATGCCAGTCCTTTACCTTCAACTATCATCACATGCTGACCGATATCGGTCTGGTTCAGCAAACGCCCTTTCAGGCTGATCTGGCGGCGACCGTACGGGCGCTTGAACAGTTTTTGCCCTTCGACCCGGCAGAGGTGACTGCCCGGGCTGAAGAATTGCGGCGGCAAGATTGTCAGCTGGTGGTCTGCGATATCGCGCCGCTGGGCATTAGAATCGCACAAGAAGCAGGTGTGCCTTCGGTTCTGATCGACAATTTTACCTGGGACTGGCTCTATCAAGGTTTCAGTGACAAAGCGCTGAATGAGTTCAATCTATATTTACAGTCAATCTTTGCGGATGCCACCTATCACATCCAAGCGCAACCCGTTTGTCAATCCGGGCCTGCGGCTTTATCGGCCGCCCCGGTCAGCCGCAAAATTAAAATGCCTTCACATGAGGTCCGCAGCCGGCTGGGATTGTCTGACAGCCGTAAGGTTGTTCTGATCACAGCCGGCGGCGTCCCTAAAAACTATGCGTTTATCGACAAACTGAAAAGGGTGACCGATATCCATTTTATATTACCGGGCACCGCCGAAACCGAAACTTTGCAGGGTAACCTCATTTTATTACCGGAATATTCGGCTTATTTTCACCCTGATTTGATCAATGCTGCCGATGCGGTAGTGGGTAAAGTCGGTTATAGCACCATTGCCGAAATTTACCAGGCCGGTGTCCCCTTTGGCTACGTTGCCCGTCCTGAAAACCGTGAAATGCAACCACTGGTTGATTTTATCGAAAGCCACATGCACGGTATGGCGATTACGGACGCTGAATTTCTCAGCGGCAGGTTCACTGAATATCTGGAAAAACTGTTAAGGATCCCCCGCACTCCGGGCAACCGGCCCAACGGAGCCGATCAGGTTGCGGGCTTTATTGCCGCTTTATCAAAGTAATGTAAAATTTTGGAAAGGAACAGAACTCGCCTTATGCTGCGCCTTGGATTGTGCTGTCTATTTCGCGAAGCACCGATTAAATTCAGACGGACCACTGCCAAATATCTGGCAACACGATCCCAACCGCAGCAAAAGGCGTATCTTTCCGAAATATGCCTGCATAATGCGAATGCGCTTATGCGCGCTTTGCAGTTCTGTGAGCAAAACGGAATTGGGGGATTTCGGGTGAATAGTCAAATATTACCCCTAAAAACGCACCCCGCCCATCATTACAAAATCGAAGATCTGCCGGACAGTCAAGCCATCCGCAAACAATTCCGGAAATGCGGCGCGTTTGGGCGCAAGCACGGCTTGCGCCTTACCTTTCACCCGGATCAGTTTATATTGCTGTCATCACCGGATTCGGAAATTACCCGGCGATCGGTTGCTGATTTGATTTACCAGGCTGAGGTGGCCACATGGATTCAGGCCGATGTGCTCAATATCCACGCCGGAGGGGCCTACGGTGACAAACAGGGGGCACTTTCTCGTCTTGCCCGCCGGATTGAGAAACTGCCCGAGCGTGCGCGAACCCGCTTGACGCTGGAAAATGATGATCGCATTTTCACGCCAGCCGATTTATTGCCGTTCTGCAAGAATACCGGCTTACCGTTTGTATACGACGTCCATCATCACCGTTGCTTGCCCGACGGTATGCGAATCGAAGACACGACCGAAAAAGCCCTGGACACCTGGAACCGGGAGCCGCTCTTTCATATTTCAAGCCCACTTGGCGGGTGGAAAACAAACAATGCCCGGCGGCATCATGACTACATCAACATAAAGGATTTCCCCAAAATCTGGTTGGAGTTAAACATGACCGTTGAAGTCGAAGCCAAAGCCAAAGAGCTGGCGGTAAAGAAATTACGAAAAGATATCGACAATCAGCGCCGTCGCACCTGAGCACTTAAAAAATAATGCTTCATTATGCTCCCTTACCCGTTTTAGGATCCGCACAACGGCGGTCGTCGAATGCAGGCGATCTGCTTGACAAGCGGTTGCATTCCTGCCAGATGTAACGTTGTGGCAGCCAAGCAAGCAGCACCCAAGCATGCCGGACAAGTCAGCCACGTAAACAAAACGAAACCTTTCTCGACAAATGAACAGGAGCCCCGCACATGGATGATCTCTACACTCGGTTGGCCAAACATCTGGAAAGCCTGACCATGGGTTACCCGTATACCGATGAACTCCTCGATCTGCTCCAGGAAATGTTTAACCCGGTTGAAGCGCAAGTGGCCCTGGCGATACCCAATGACCTTGAACCGCTGCAGGTCGTCGGCCTGGATACAATCGCAGCGCGTTCGAATCTGCCCCTACCGGAAGTCACCCAGGCACTGGATTCGATGGCGGGGCGCAATATGCTATATACGGCGCCCACCGTAGACGGAGCCATCGGTTACGCACTGCTGCAGGTGGGTTACGGACTTCCGCAGACATTTTTCTGGAAAGGGAAACAGGATGATACCACCAAACGCATGGCCAAACTGGTCCTGAAATATTTTACGGTTCCAACCACCCACAAGATTTACGGTGGAGTGCGCACCAAATCCTTTAAATACAGTCCAGCCAATCGTAGCATTGAGATTCCGATGCAGGGCGTCATGCCGAATGAACAGATTGGCCCGATTGTTGAGGCGGCCACGAAAATTGCCGTGGCCCATTGTCCCTGCCGCATGTCGGCAAAAATACTGGGCCGCACCGATTGTCCCCACAGCCTGGAGGTGTGTGTCAAATATGACGAAATGGCAGAATTTGTGATTGCCAGAGGTCTGGCCCGCGAAATCTCAAAAGATGAAGCCCATCAGATTATGGCAGACAGTGAAAAAGAGGGGCTGGTTCATATGGTTGACAATGCCCAGGGGCAAATAAAACATACCTGCAATTGTTGTGGCCACTATTGCTGGAACGTCGGCATTATTCGGCGCCGCAAAATTCCGCGCGACCAGCTGATGGCCGTCTATTTTATTCGGGAAACCGAGCTGGAGGAATGTATCGGTTGCGGGGCGTGCGCTGAGATTTGTCCGGTGGATGCGGTTAAAATGATGGATGACCAACCCCGGGTAGATCTGGATTGGTGCATCGGTTGTGGCGTATGCGCCATTCAATGCCCGGCCAATGTCATATCCATTCGCCGCCGCATTGAACATCAGGCTCCGCACGATGTTGGCCAGCTGCATCGGCAGATTAAGAAGGAAAGAAACCTCTAAAAAACTATCTTTAAAATGCATCTGACGCTCGCCGCAGGCGATAGGGTTTGTCCGTTCTCATCTGGAGAACGGACAAAAAGAATCCTGATAATCCTGTAAATCCTGTCTAAAAAACTTTCTGCGTCGAACACCCATATCTGATATGAGCTAGATGTGAAATCTCGCTTTCAAGCATGGCCATTTACGCCTTCCATTCTGTAACCTTTACAAAGTCGCGTTCAAACGTGCAGTGTACTGTCTTCTCAATTCTAATTAATGAGAAATAAAGTTCACATTAATCAGGAATCCGTTTCATAGGATCTAGTACATAAAGATAACATCTTAATCCCTCCTGGTGCTAAGTCCCCATAACGGCTGGCTTCTCCGTTGCGCATTTTTGGCATAAAGCTTGCTTTTCATGTAACTGCGTTGAAGGCAGACCCCGGGGTTCAAATGCGGCGTTTGATAAATCACTAGAGTGGGTTGCAGCATCTGACTATCCAACGAATACGAGCTGTTTAAAGTCCATTATCGAAGCGGAAATCAGCATTTGCAGTTCAAACGGGAGGAGAGAATACCTTGGGCACAATAGGGGGCGAGGTAAAAATACAGGATAGAGGCGGATCACGATCAGGAAAAGACAGACGGAAAAATCATCGACCTTATACCGGTATTGAGAGGCGGTCCGGTCAAGATCGCCGAAAAGGTTTTGACCGCAGAAGCGGCCTGGCAAGGCGCAGGACCCCCGGACGCAGGAGTAAAAACGGTAGCTGGGACGGATCCTGCATCGAACGCCGCGACGTATTTAGAAAAGCAAAACCATAGCGCACAGAAGAAACCCAAACGAAGATCTTTTAAAGTGACCCGATGGCCGAGAACGAAAAAATAATTTACATAACTCACAGCCTAAAGCCGGCTCACGGACAGGTGGTTGCTGATGATCACAGAACCAGTAAGCGTTTTGGCTGTGAAGCGCCTTTGATAATTAAAAATTGCGATCGTGGAACGTATGCTTACGGTCGAATGTACAATTACAGCCGCGGGGGCCTCTATTTAGAATCAGATACTGCTTTGAATCCCGGCACCCAGGTTCGAATCGACATCGAAACATCACCCGACGGTCCGAACGCAGATCATTATTATGCGACTGTTCAGTGGTGCAAGGAAATTTCTGCTGCGGTGGTATTATACGATTACGGTATCGGTCTTGAATTCGACGGGGCAATAAACTGCTCAACCGTCCCCGCTAAACTGCGCATCATTCAGGGCGGAGCCGGTCAACAGAATACCGGGCCAGGTTGAAACATTTTCGCAGGCGATTATTCATTATTCATGCAGCATTTATATCGACCCCCCCACCTCTCATTTAATTCGGTCGCAATAACATTAGCAACAAAACCCGAATCTATAGGCATCGTTAAACACACCGCAGCCGCAACGGCGCCCCCCTCTGAACCCACAAAAGGCAGAACCTACTAAAAAGGCTCTGCCTTTTCATCTTCTGCCTGTTGACTGTATGATCATCGACACTAAATTAATACCTGAATCTTGCATGAAAATTAATGCGAAGTTGAGATTGCATTAAATTACAACCAGCTAAACAACTTATAGAACTTATTCAAGATACCAACAGGATATAATCGAAATATCTTCCGCCATTTTAAAACTGACAAAAAAACTTTAGCCATTTGCGGAGCATTTGTGCATGCCTTCTGAAACCATCATACCGATTTTCCCGCTGGGCCTTGTTCTGTTACCCCAGATGACCTTACCATTACATATTTTTGAGGACCGCTATAAAAAAATGATTAACGCATGCCTGGTGGATAACCGCGTATTCGGCATTGTGTATTTTAGCGGCAAACAATTCGAAACCAGGGGTTGTACGACGCGCATAGTCGATATTTTGAAGCACTATGATGATGGTCGTCTGGATATCATCACTAAAGGAGAAAACCGGTTTCATATGGAGGCGCTTTTTGAAAAAAAGCCTTATTTAGAAGCGCGCGTCGAATTTTTTGATGACCAGCCACCACAAAATTCAGATTTAGAAATGTCGCAAAAATTGGCTCACACATGTATTCAGCTGCTCAAACAGATAAATGCCATAACCGCCCAATACACCGATAATGTCTTCAATGATCGGTTGGATCCGAAAGCGATCTCCTTTTTGGCAGCGGCCTGCGATGGTTTCAGCTATCCGGAAAAGCAGCGGTTTCTTGAAATGACGGTCACCGTTAAGCGGCTGCAAAAAACTGCCCGAGCCCTTGAACAGCTTGTTCATCGTCTGAACATTACCCGGGAAATTGAGCGCATTATTGGCGGGAACGGAAACCTGCCCGAATCACTGAAGGGAGGCGCTTATCCAGATAAGTCATAGCCTGAAAAAAGCCCTTTGCGTCAAATATGCCATATTCGGTGCAAAGGGTTTCTTGTTTTCAGCCCTGAGAAAAAGACAACCCGCTGCAAATAATTTCTAGTTGGAATATTTTTCCCGGAAAGCCTTACGGCGCTCCCTTTTTTTGCGCAGTTTTAAGCTTTGCAGGCTTCTTCGATCCAACCCGCTGCGACGATGACGTAAGAATCGTCTTTCCGGAAAATGCTCGGACGAGGTATATTGTCGCCGGTCCGGCAACGAACGCCGTCCGCCGCGGTCCTTGATGGAACGAATGTCAACTGTATCAGCCACTGAATTATGCCTTTGCGGTGTTTGGGTCAGCACTTCGCCAAACCGGCAAATGTGATCTGAAACGTTATAAGCGGTTGTTGTAATTTGCCTATATTAGCAAATCGCCGCGGATATCGTTTTTACAATTTACAAGCGCTGACTGATTTGTCAAGTATATGGTTTACATCCGGGTAAAATTGAGAGCACGGGCAGACATTTATGGTGCGCCGGTCAGATGATTCTTAAGAAATTCTTTGAGTCTTTCCTTGCCATCATTGGAAAGCGATCGGGAATCGTCCAGCTCCTTATCGTGTAGCTCTTCATAACGCATGGCGGCCCCGATGGTTTCGAATTGTTCTTTGCACCGTGCGCAATATTTGCACATCAGAAGATGCATGCGAATCAACACGCGTTGATAAAAGGGCAAGGCCCGATCCATGGACTCTGAAACCAATTCAGAAACTTCTTTGCAATTATACATCCAGCGCACCGATTGCTCCTTTATGACCCTGCGCTTAACCACTTATCTTCCAAACAGCGCCTCAGGGACATGCGGGCCCGATACAACATGACCCAGCCATTTGTCGCCGTTATGCCCAGCTCCTTACAGATTTCCGCCGTGCTGAGACCATCCATCTCACGCTTGATGAAGGCCTCAGCCAGACGTTCGGGAAGTTCCGCCAGGCAATGATAAAGAACATCGACAAATTCTTTTTGCTCATACAGTTTGCCCGGATTGACCCTCCATTTGCCTGGCCGTATTTGCCAATGCCCGTGATCGTCAAAATCCGGATCTAAGGCGTCTATCAGGGACTCAATTTTATCGGTAGACGGTTCCCGGATTTTTTTCCGGATGTGATCGACGATTTTATGTTTGAGTATAGCCGTCAGCCAGGTTCTACCGGCCGACCTGCCCTGGAAGTTTTCACGCGCACGCAGAGCGGCCAGAAAGGTTTCCTGGACCAGATCCTCGGCAACGGAATGATCTTTGACTCTGGAGAGGGCAAACCGATACAGAAAATCGCCATAGCTTTCTACCCACGATTCAGGGTGATCAATATTGGCGAGTTCGGATTTCCGTTCGTTCATATGGATATATATTTAGCCGGCAAAAAACCAGTTATAATGGTTACGCCAGGGCGTGAGTCAGAGTCGTTGCGGGCATACCCCATTGCCGAGGGTGCTGAATTCTAAGAACTATATCAGTGTTTTAAGCGGCTTGCAATGGAATTGACCGACAACACCTGAAAAATAAAGCCCTCAGGTCTCGGGAAAATTCAGCACGGTGATGGTAATTCAGTGCTTTTAGCGTTATGACCTTCAGCTGACGGTAAAGAATGACCCAAAACGGCCACCCATAATCCAGACAGCATTGGTGTCCATTTTAGCTTAGCTTTTTAACGGCTTCGATGACCGCATCATAATCCGGCTCCTCCGACAGCTCCTTGACGTGCTGGATATACTGAATGACGCCATTGCGATCCACAACAAAAATGGATCGCGCCAGCAGACGCAGTTCTTTGATGAGCACGCCAAAGGCACTCCCAAAGGCCGCTTCGCGGTGGTCTGAAAGGGTGAGAACCTTATCGACACCGGCAGCCCCGCACCAGCGCTTCTGGGCAAACGGTAAATCCACGCTGACCGTAAGCATGACGACATCATCGCCCAGTTGACCGGCCGTTTCGTTAAAACGGCGCGTCTCCATGTCGCATGTCGGCGTGTCCAAAGACGGCACTGCCGAAATGATGCATATCTTGCCTTTGAAAGATGAGAGTTTAACCGGGTTCAAATCATTGTCCAGAACCTCCACATCTGGAACCGGATCACCGATGTTGATTTCGTCGCCGAGCAGGGTAAGCGGATTGCCATGCAGGGTAACGGCTGCGCTTCGTTCCTCCATTTTAATCTCCTTTCATTGGTGCATAAGATTTCAGTGCCTCACTTAAACCTTTGAGATGCTCCAACATAATACTTTTTAAATTTAAATCAATGTTGTCAGGCTGGTGGTTCAGACTCGATTTCCCCCGGGTCGTTGCTGCGGTCTTGCTCTTGCTTGACTGAGCCTATTCAAACCTTACTTTGTTGTAAGTTTTGTAAGAGTGATGCGACCGAAGACAAAATTTGAAAATCAAATCCGCCGTATAAACCGATTTTTAGGTTTTACCGCTTGTCATTAAAATGTTGCGCAAAAATGATGGCGGCATAAATGTTGTCGCAAAAAAACGTTCTGCCATCGGAAGGTTTTTTTTGACAACAACTATAATACCCTTTTGATTAGAAGGAAAATATGAATGGAAAGGCGCAGTATAGGGATGGCCGTTATCATAACCCTGCTCGTAACAGGGACATTTGGATCAGCAGCATCGAGTCGGGCGGCAACGGTCAATCATGAAATTTGGGCTGAGCTGCTCGCCAAATATGTCACATCCGAAGGTGTAAACTATACCGGCTTTAAAAAGGATGAAGACCGACTGGATCAATATCTAACGGTACTCGAAAATACGGACCCGGAAAAGCTGCCCCGCAACGAACAGTATGCCTATTATCTTAATGCCTACAATGCCTGGACCATCAAACTGATCTTGAGCGGTTATCCGGGCGTAAAGTCCATCAAGGATTTCGGCACGATTTTACAAAGCCCGTGGCAAAAAGACTGGGTGCGCTTAAATGGCCAGATGACAACGCTGGATCACCTGGAGCATGATATTCTGCGACCGCGCTTCAAGGACCCGCGCGTCCATTTTGCCATCAATTGCTCGGCTGCCAGTTGTCCGCCGCTCAGGCCGGAGCCCTATCTGGCCCAAAAGCTGAATCAGCAGCTGGACGATTCAACCCGCTCTTTTATAAATGATCCCGACAGCCACCGATTGGAGGGCAACACCCTGTATATCAGCCGAATCTTTAAATGGTTTTCAGAAGATTTTAACGAAGACGCCCTGGGATTTTACCTGCAGTATGCAGAAGGTGAGTTAAAAGAAAAACTGACCCGCATCAAAGACCGCATCAAGGTCAAGTACTTACACTATGATTGGTCGCTGAATGACGTCAAAGGCTAAGGCGCTGAAGTAATGGTATGATGGATGAAAAAGAAAGAGAATGGAGACGGAAACATGAAACTCGCAATGATTGGTTTGGGTAAGATGGGAATGAATATGGCCAGGAGGCTGATGCAGGGCAACCACGAGGTCGTCGCCTATGATCTGAATGAGGAGGCAGTTCAACAGATTAGCAAAGAAGGCGCCAGCGGGGCGGCATCACTGCAGGAGGTTGCCGAGCTGCTTTCAGCACCCCGAATTGTGTGGGTCATGCTTCCGGCCGGCAAGCCGGTTGAGGAAACCATCAAGCGCTTGAGCGAATTGCTGGACCCGAAAGACATTATTATAGACGGCGGCAACTCTTATTACAAAGATGATCGACGCCGCAACGAAGCGCTTCAGAAAGCCGGCATTCGGTATATGGATATCGGTGTCAGCGGCGGTATCTGGGGCCTGGAGGTCGGCTATTGCATGATGATGGGCGGTGAGGAAGCCGTTTTCAATTTTCTGGAGCCGATTTTCAAAACCCTGGCTCCCAAAAACGGTTATCTGTATTGCGGCAAAAGCGGCGCAGGCCATTTTGTAAAGATGGTCCATAACGGAATCGAATATGGCCTCATGCAGGCCTATGGAGAAGGTTTTGAAATCCTGGATGCCTCCGAGTTTGCCGAGTCATTTAATTACGCTAAAATCGCTCACCTATGGAACCAGGGTAGTGTCATCCGATCATGGTTGCTGGAGCTGGCCGAAGAAGCCTTCAATAAAGATGCCGAGCTGACCGACATCACCGGATATGTGCAGGATTCCGGCGAGGGCCGCTGGACGGTGCAGCAGGCCGTGGATACCGGGGTGCCGGCTGAAGTTATCACGATTTCGCTGATGCGGCGCTTTCGCTCCCGGCAGCAGGATCCTTTCACCGAGCGTGTGCTGGCGGCCTTGCGTCGCGAGTTTGGCGGACATGCAGTGGTTTCGAAAAAACAATGAGCGAGGGTTGAATTTCAATTGTCGAGTATGATTTTAAAATGATAATAATCGCCAATGTATTTCTACGCGAGGCGATATTAAAAACAGCGTACCAGGCGGTCCCATATTCAGGATTGATGCAACACGTTAACATTGCCCAAAACGCAGTACCACCAATCCCCAATATGGGCCCGCCTTCGAATATACGGGCAGTTAATTCAGATATCGCCTCGCGTAAAAACACATTGGCTTAAGAAGCGACGATTCAAGCTCATGGATGATCGATTGTTCTGCTTGATGGCTTTGAAATATTAAGTCAAAGCTGGCTTAAGGAGATCAAAAATGAAAACAAAGTCCGCTGATACCGATATAACCGAAAACGCCATGGCAACGGTAAGCGCGCCGGATCTGGGTTTGGCGCCCGAGGCATGCGTCATGCCCGAACCCAGCGACCCCTGCACCATCATTATTATGGGAGCCACCGGTGACTTAACCTCGCGCAAGCTGATGCCCCAGCTGTTTGATCTGTATCTGAATGACGGTCTTCCGGAGCCCTTTTCAATTGTCGGCACCAGCCATATGGATATTGCTGAAGAAGAGTTCAGGGACAACATGCAAGCCGGGTTAAAAAAGTCGGGGATCTATAATGAAAACCGCTGGCCTGATTTTGCTAAAGCGCTTCATTATCGCACCGCCGATTTTGAAGATCTGGAATCTTTCGAGCAGCTGGCCCGGGCATTGCGGGATCTGGACCAAAAGCTAAACACCCGTGGCAACCGCATTTTTTATATGGCCCTGCCGCCGTCGGTGTACAAATCCGCCGCCCATCAGATCGGCCGGGTCGGCCTGGCAGACGAGCATCAAAACGGCAACGGTTGGTCACGGGTTGTTGTGGAAAAACCTTTCGGAACCGATCTGAAAACGGCCGTCGACCTGGACCAGAGCCTCAGCCGGGATTTCACCGAACATCAGATCTTTAGGATCGACCATTATCTGGCCAAGGAAACCGTGCAGAATGTATTGATGCTGCGTTTTGCCAACTCATTGTTTGAGCCTATCTGGAATCGACGCTACGTGGCGTATGTTGCCATTACCGCCATCGAAGAACTGGGCGTCGAGCACCGCGCCGGCTATTATGAACAATCCGGAGTTTTAAGAGACATGTTCCAGAACCACATGATGCAACTGCTGGCGCTGACCGCCATGGAGCCGCCATCCCGTTTTGAAGCCGAACATGTCAGAGACGAGAAGATCAAGGTTTTTCGTGCCATGCGTCCTTTCCAGGTGGATCGTCTCAATGAAAATCTGGTGCTGGGCCAATATGCAGCCGGCAGCGTTGATGGCCAGGCAGTGCGCGCCTATCGTGATGAGCCGGGGGTGGCGGCCGACTCTCTGACCCCCACTTTTGCAATGATGAAAGTCAATCTGGACAACTGGCGCTGGCAGGGGGTCCCGTTTTATATGACCTCGGGCAAACGTCTGGACCAAAAGTTGACCGAGATTGCCATTCAGTTCAAACGCGTACCGCATTCGATGTTTCGGCACACCCTGGGTGAAACAATTCCGGCCAACCGGTTGATTCTGGGAATCTATCCTGAAGAAAAAATCACACTGACGTTTCAGACCAAAAATCCCGGTGCCACGGTTTGCCTGCGCACGGTCACGATGGACTTTAACTATAAACAGAGTCACAGCGGTCCCGTTCTGGATGCCTACGCCCGGGCGCTGATCGATTGTATGCTTGGAGATCAAATGCTGTTCTGGCGCCAGGATGCTGTTGAACTGAGCTGGAAATTTCTGACACCGATCTTGGATCGCTGTGAGACCTGTGATGATCAGGCAGAATTGCTTCATTTTTATGAAGCGGGCAGTAAGGGTCCTGAGGCAATCGAAAAGCTCAAATAATCGTGAATCAATTACGATGGTAGCGAATACTGGAATGCAAGGACTACAAGAAATGGAGCAGGCCGTGCAATCAACGGTTCACAACCGAAAAAAAGCACTTGTAAAAGCGTTGATTTTAGTGGCATTTATTACTGGCGCCATTTTGATGGTGCGCTTAACGCCGGTGAAACATTACCTGACTCCCGAGACATTGGGTCAGTATTTAAACATGACCGGCTTTTGGGGGCCGATCATATTCATATTTATATACGCCGTCGGGATCTGTTTGTTTTTACCCGGCACTCTGCTGACCGCATTGGGAGCGGCCATTTTTGGCGCCTACTGGGGATTCGTTTGGGTATGGATCGGAGCGATGATCGGCGCCAGCGCGGCGTTTATCATCGGGCGAACGCTGGGAAGAGAATTTGCAGCGTCTTTGATCGGCAACAGGCTCAAAAAATATGATGATGCCATCGAGCGTAACGGTTTCGCCACTGTATTGTATTTAAGGCTGGTCTACTTCCCGTTTACGGCCATGAATTTCGGGATGGGCTTGACCAAGGTACGTTTTTGGGATTACGTTGCGGGGACCGGCCTGGGTATCATCGTCGGTACCTTTATCTTTACTTTTTTCATCGGAACCCTGAAAGAGGTCTGGGTTTCGGGAAACTGGGGGGAGCTTATTTCGTTTAAGGTCTTTTTCTCCATCGGATTGTTTATTTTTTCGTTTTTTATCCCCAAAATTATTAAAAAAATTAAAAAAGAAGAAGCGTAATATTGTTTAACGGAATGATAATTTAACCACAAAAACATAAAAGCACGAAAAAAATTTCGTGCTTTTAAGATTTCGCTTTTCCGGGGTTGGCTTTTAAGGCTTTACCATGCCCTCGTAACTCAAAATATACATTTCGATTGCCACAGGGAGGCAAGAATGTCGAACGACCTTGACCAGCTGTGTATCAACACCATTCGAATGCTTTCAGCCGATAGCGTTCAAAAAGCAAATTCCGGGCATCCCGGAATGCCCATGGGCGCAGCCGCCATGGCATACATTCTGTGGACACGCTTTTTGCGGCACAATCCCAAAGATCCGAAATGGCCCAACCGCGACCGCTTTGTGCTCTCGGCCGGGCACGGATCGATGCTGCTCTACAGCCTGCTGCACCTGTGCGGTTATGACCTTCCGCTCGAAGAGCTAAAGAATTTTCGTCAATGGGGCAGCAAAACACCCGGTCATCCCGAATATGGCCTTACGCCCGGCGTTGAAACCACCACCGGGCCGTTGGGCCAGGGATTTGCCAATGGCGTCGGCATGGCCCTGGCCGAGCGTTATCTGGCAGCCCGCTTTAACAAACCCGGTTATCAAATTATCGATCATTATACCTATGGTATCGTCAGTGACGGGGATTTAATGGAGGGCATTTCGCATGAAGCCGCCTCACTGGCCGGTCACCTCGGCCTGGGCAAGCTGATCTATTTCTACGATGACAACCACATATCCATTGAAGGCGACACCGAGATTGCATTTACGGAGAACCGCCACGGGCGCTTTGAATCTTATGACTGGCATGTTCAAAATGTTGAAGACGGCAACGATCTGCCGGCACTGGAGCAGGCAATTATCGAAGCCCAGAGTGAAACCGAACGGCCGTCTTTGATTGTGGTTCGAACGCATATTGGTTATGGAAGCCCCGATAAACAGGATACCGCCAGCGCGCACGGGGAGCCACTGGGGCATGAAGAGCTTCGGCGCACCAAGGAAAATTTAGGCTGGCCGCCGAAATCCGAGTTTCTGATCCCGGACGAAGCATTGCGTCATTTTCGCAAAACGATCGAAGTCGGTGAGAAGCTGGAAACCCGCTGGCAGAATGCTTTTGAAGCCTATCAGACAGAGTTTAAAGAAGCGGCCGCCGAGTGCCGCCGATGGTTAAACGGCGAGCTTCCGGACGAATGGGAAAAGGGTATCCCTCAATTTGAACCCGATGAGACGGGAATGGCAACCCGGGTTGCCTCCGGAAAAGTGTTGAATGCGGTGGCCCCGACAGTCGCCAACCTGGTCGGGGGATCGGCTGATCTGGCACCTTCCACCAAGACCCTGATCGACGATGAAGCCGACTTCCAGGCAAATAATTACGCCGGCCGCAACCTGCGCTTTGGGGTGCGCGAGCACGGCATGGGCGGCATTCTAAGCGGCATGGCGCTGCACGGCGGTTTGATACCTTACGGCGCCACTTTTCTCATTTTTTCTGATTACATGCGGCCCGCCATCCGTCTGGCGGCGCTTATGAAACAGCAGGTGATCTATGTGTTTACCCATGACAGCATTGGCCTGGGAGAAGACGGACCCACCCATCAACCCATCGAACAACTGGCGGCTTTGAGGGCCATGCCGAATCTGCTGGTCATCCGGCCGTGCGACGCCAATGAAACCGCCCAGGCCTGGCAGACCGCCATCCAACACCGCGGCGGACCGGTGGCACTGGCGCTGACGCGTCAAAATCTTCCCACCCTCGACCGCAATTCGCAATACGCATCTGCCGCCGGCCTCCACCAAGGGGCCTACATTTTGTCTGAAGCCGCCAACGACAAACCAGAGGTCATTCTGATTGCCAGCGGCTCGGAAGTGCACATTGCCCTCAAAGCCGCTGCAATGATCAACGCCAAAGGATCGGCCACCCGTGTGGTCAGCATGCCGTCCTGGGAACTGTTTGAAGCCCAGCCGGCCGAATATCGCCGGCAGGTTTTACCAGCGGCGGTGAAGGCCAAAGTTGCCATCGAAGCCGGCAGCCCCCAGGGCTGGCATCGCTATGTCGGCGATGCCGGTCGGGTCATCGGCCTGGATCATTTCGGCGCATCCGCACCCGCACAGACGCTGTTCGAGAAATTCGGGCTGACGGCCGATCAGGTGGTTGAAAAAGCGCTGGAATGTGTTTAAAAATACAATTATCTGCATCAAAAATAGGAAGATAAGGAGAAAAGCATGTCAAAATTGATCGAACTTGAAAAAATAGGCCAATCGATCTGGTTGGACTTTATTAAACGCTCTTTATTAACCTCCGGCGAGCTCAAGCAAATGGTCGACTCGGGTCTGAAGGGAGTAACGTCCAATCCGGCAATCTTTGAAAAGGCCATTGCCGGCAGCAGCGATTATGATGAGGATTTGAAGCAACTCGTAAAGACCGATAGTTCGATTGAGCAAATTTACGAAGCACTGGCCATAAAAGACATTACGCTGGCGACCGACACGCTGCGCGCCGTTTATGATTCGACGAACGCCAAAGACGGCTACGTCAGCCTCGAAGTCAACCCGGAGCTGGCCTATGAAACCGATAAAACTGTGGCCGAGGCCAAGCGGCTGTTTGAAACCGTAAACCGGCCCAATGTCATGATAAAAGTGCCGGCCACAGAGCAAGGTCTGCCGGCCATTGCCGAATTGATCGGGTGCGGTGTCAATGTAAATGTCACCCTGATTTTTGGCCTGCAAAACTATAAGGCCGTCGCTGCAGCCTATCAGACCGGACTCGAACAGCTGGCTGCAAACGGTCCTAGCGTCAAAGGAGGGCACGCGATTGACCGTGTGGCATCGGTGGCGTCATTTTTTGTCAGCCGCGTGGATACGGCCGTGGATAAGGAATTGGAAAAAATCGGCCACACGGAACTGCTGGGCAAGATTGCGATCGCCAACTCGAAAATCGCTTATGCCGAATACAAACAGATTGTTGAGCAACCCCGCTGGCAACAACTGGCCGCTCAGGGTGCCAAGGTGCAACGCGTTCTGTGGGCCAGTACCAGCACCAAAAATCCGGACTACCCCGACAACCTTTATGTGGATGAACTCATCGGGCCGGATACGGTCAATACCCTGCCGCCGGCAACCCTGGACAGTTTTCTGGACCACGGTCGGGTGGCCGAGACACTTACCCGGGGACTGGATGAAGCACAAAGCCAGATTGCTCAGCTGGCCGATCTGGGCATAGATCTGGACGCCGTCACCCGGAAACTGCAGGATGACGGCGTGGTGGCGTTTGCCAAACCTTTTGCCAAGTTGCAGGAGAGCATCGCCGAAAAATGCAAGCAATTGCAAGCAGCATAAATGGAAAAATGGAATGATGGAAAAATGGAACATTGTGTAGGAAAAACAGATATCAGTCTCATTTTAATTTTTAAAGGCGAGCATAAAAATAAAATAGATCCCATTCCGTCAAACCCAATATTCCAGCCTTCCAGTATTCCATGGCATTGATGTATGGCAAAGCCGGTGAACTCTGATTTAATCGAAGGATTTAGGCTATGGGTTTGAAAAAGCAGGATGAATTAAAACAAAAAGCAGCCCATCGCGCTGTGGAAGCGATTGAATCCGGCATGATCGTCGGCCTGGGTACCGGCAGCACGACATCGTTTGCCGTGATGCGGATTGCAGAGCGCATCAAATCCGGTGACCTTGAAAACATCGTCGGCATTCCAACCTCCATTCGAACCGAAAAACTGGCCCGACAACTGGATATCCCCCTGGCGACCCTGGATGAACAACCACAAATCGACGTGACCATCGACGGGGCCGATGAGGTCGATCCGGAGCTGAATCTGATCAAAGGCGGCGGCGGTGCGCTGCTGCGCGAAAAAGTGGTTGCGCAGGCCAGCCGCGCAAATATCATCATCGTCGATGAAAGCAAAATTTCTGACCGTCTGGGCACCCGCTGGCCCCTGCCGGTGGAAGTGATCCCCTTTGCGGCCAGAACCGAAGCCAATTTTTTACAATCGCTGGGGGCATCGGTCAGCATACGCCGAGATGAAAATGGGCAGCCTTATAAAACCGATCAACACAATTATATCCTGGATGCGAATTTCGGTGCGATGCCGGATCCGGCCGCTCTGGCAATCAGACTAAACCAACGCGCCGGTGTTATCGAGCATGGGCTTTTTCTGGGTTTAGCCAACGAGGTCATCGTCGCAGCTGAAGATGGCATCCGGCATCTAAAACGCAAAAGCAAATGAAAACACGACGCCAATTCATCGCATGGGCACTTAAACTGTTTTCCGGTCTGAGCCTGTTCGCAACTGCTGCTCGCACCACCCTTAAAAAGGCCTGGGCCCAAACCAACCGATTTATCGTTCCACGGGGCACCGATCTCTCGACATTGCGCAACAGGGACCCGGCCACGTTGGACACTCGCCATCTGGAAGTTCTGCCATTAGATGCTTTTGAGACCATGGGGTTGAGCAATCATCCCGTGCATCTGCCATCATGGCGCCTGGTTGTCGAGGGCAACGTCGCCGTGCCAACCCGGATACCCTATTCTGAAATCATCAAGCTTCCGTTAATTGAGCGTAAGGTCTTGTTGATCTGTCCCGGTGTCTTTGTCAATCACGGGCGATGGAAGGGAATTTCGCTGATGACGGTGTTGGATCTGGCCCGGATGAAACCCGATACCACCCATATCAGCGTCTACGGGCCGAAGGGCTCCTATGAAAAAGTCGAGCGCTTCCCGATTGCCGATGTCCGATCGGATAAAGTCTTTCTGGCCTATGAAGTCAATGGCGAAAAATTACCGCAAAAACACGGGTTTCCCCTGCGCATCGTAGCCGAAGATTATTACGGCGACAATTGGGTGAAGTACGTCTACAAGATCGAGGCGATCAAGGCAAAAACGTAAGGCAGATCGTGGTTCCATTGGAGTGTTGGAGTACTGGAGAGTTGGGGTATTGTAAAAAATTGATATCGAGTAACGGGTTGCTCCATTCAGCACTCCATTAGTCCACCACTCCATTGCGCCCATAAAAACACGATAAGGAGCATTCGATGGAAAACACTGATTATCGCGCAAAATTAGAAACAGCGGGGGGATCGTACACCTTTTTTGACATTACGCGGCTGGAAGAAAACGGTATTGCCGACGTCCAACGCCTGCCCTTTTCAATTAAAATCCTGGTGGAAAATCTGTTGCGCAAGCTGGACGGTCGCGTCGTGCTGGAAAATGATCTGAAAAATATCGTCCGCTGGCAGAAGAGCTATGATACGCCGGTGGAAATTCCGTATCACCCGGCGCGGGTTCTGATGCAGGATTTTACGGGCGTTCCGGCGGTGGTTGATCTTGCGGCCATGCGTGACGCCGTCAAAGACCTGGGCGGGGATCCTCAGCAAATTAATCCGCTGGTCCCGGTGGATCTGATTGTCGATCATTCAGTGCAGGTCGACTATTTCGGCACGGCCGATGCCATCACCCAGAATGTTGCCAAAGAATATGAACGCAACGCCGAGCGCTATGCTCTGCTCAAGTGGGCTCAGAAAAGCTTTGATAATTTCAACGTCGTGCCCCCGAACTCGGGTATCTGCCATCAGGTCAACCTGGAATATCTGGGACGGGTGGTCATGACTGCAAAAGCCGGCAATTCGATGGTGGCCTATCCGGACACCCTGGTGGGCACCGATTCTCACACACCCATGATCAATGCTATTGGGGTTATGGGGTGGGGTGTCGGTGGCATAGAGGCTGAGGCTGTTACGCTGGGGCAGCCGTATTACATGTCGATTCCGCAGGTCATTGGTGTCAAGCTCGTCGGCGAGCTGTCACCCGGTACCACGGCAACGGATCTGGTGCTGACCGTAACCGAGTTGCTGCGCCAGCAAAATGTGGTGGAAAAATTCGTGGAATTTTTCGGATCCGGCATGAAAAACCTGACGGTTACCGACCGGGCCACGCTGGCCAACATGACCCCGGAATACGGCGCCACCCTGGGCTTTTTTCCCATCGACGAGAAAACCATCGACTACCTCAAAATGACCAACCGAAGCGATCAGGCTGAAATCGTTGAAGCCTATGCCAAAAAGCAGGGACTTTTTTACACGGATGTCAGCGAGCCTGAATACACCGAAGTTGTCGAACTCGATCTGGCCACAGTGGTGCCCTGCGTTGCCGGTCCGGCCAGACCCCAGGACCGGATTAACCTGAGCGATTTAAAGCAACACTTTGCCACCCAGCTTGGCTGTGCATACGAGCGGAACACCGATGTTGAGCATATATCCAAATACCACGATGAATCCGGCTCGGAGACCAGCCGTCCCGAAGACTGCACGCCCAAAAAGAAAGCCTGTCAAGTGGTGGTCAACGATGAATCCATCAAGCTTTGTGATGGTGACATTGTTATCGCAGCCATTACGTCCTGTACCAACACCTCCAATCCGTTTGTGATGCTGGGCGCCGGGCTGGTGGCCAAAAAGGCCGTTGAAAAAGGATTACGTGTGCCCGGCTATGTGAAGACCTCCCTTGCCCCGGGCTCAAAGGTGGTCATCGACTATCTAAAAGACGCCCAGTTGCTGTCTTACCTGGAACGTCTGGGATTTTACCTGGCCGGTTTCGGCTGCACCACCTGCATCGGCAACAGCGGGCCTCTGCCGCCTGAAATTGAAAAGGCCATAAAAGACAAAGAATTAACCGTTGCGGCCGTGCTGTCGGGCAACCGCAATTTTGAAGCCCGTATTCATCAGCAGGTGCGCGGCAATTTCCTGGCATCGCCGATGCTGGTCGTGGCCTTTGCCATCGCCGGCACCATCGATATTGATCTGACCAGCGAACCGCTGGGTCAGGACGCAGACGGTCAAGCGGTGTACCTGAAAGATATTTGGCCCTCCGCCGAAGAAATTCAAAGCCTCGTCCAAAAGCATGTCAAGCAGCGATACTTTCAAGATGAGTACGCCAAAATTTTTGACGGCGATCAATTCTGGCAAAAGCTGCCGGTAGCCGAAGGCACCACCTTTGAGTGGCAGGAGCAATCGACTTACATTCGTAAGCCGCCCTATTTTGAGGGATTTGCTCTGGATATCGGCAAACCTGCAGATGTTCAAAATGCCGGTGTGTTACTGATTTTGGGCGACTCCCTGACCACCGACCATATTTCACCGGCCGGCGCCATCCCGCCGGATTACCCGGCCGGGCAATATTTGATCGAAAAAAAGGTGGCGCCGGATGATTTTAATTCCTACGGATCGCGCCGGGGCAACCACGAGGTCATGATGCGCGGTACTTTCGGTAACATCCGCATCAAAAACAGGCTGGTGGATCCCAAAGAAGGCAGTTATACGCTCACATTTCCGGAGCGTGAGGAGATGTTTGTCTATGATGCCGCCATGCAATACCTGGCTGAAAACAAACCGCAGCTGGTATTGGGCGGCAAGGAATACGGCACCGGCTCATCGCGGGACTGGGCCGCAAAAGGATCCCAGCTGCTGGGCATAAAGGCCGTTATCGCCGAATCTTTTGAAAGAATCCACCGCAGCAATCTGGTGGGCATGGGCGTGCTGCCGCTCACCTTCAACAATGCCGACAGCTGGCAAAGCCTGGGGCTGGACGGTTCGGAGACATACACGATCACCGGCATTGACAGCATTGCTCCGCTTAAAACCCTTGGTGTGCAGGCGGTTAAGCCTGACGGCAGCAAAATTGAGTTTGACGTCACCGCCAGACTCAACACCGATATCGATGTGGCATATTTTAAGCACGGTGGTATTTTGCCGTATGTCTTACGTAAAATCATGAGGAATTAAACTTCTGACAACAGGAGCAGGGCCGGCCACCGCGCCGGCCCATGAAGGCAGCCGCCGAAGGCTACCCGATAAAGAAAAGAAAGGTTGAATCATGGGAACTGAAAATCGGATCACCATAAACAGTGACGGCACCCTGAACGTACCGGATGCACCCCGGATTCCGTTTATCGAAGGAGACGGTATCGGACCGGAAATCTGGCAGGCAGCGCGCCGGGTAATCGACGCGGCCGTTGAGAAAGCGCATACGGGCCAAAAGAAGATTGCGTGGCACGAAATTTTGGCCGGTGAAAAGGCATTTGAAAAAACCGGAAACTGGCTTCCGGATGAAACCCTGGCCGATATTGAAAAGCATGCGGTGGCCATCAAAGGCCCCATGACGACCCCTGTGGGTAAAGGGATCCGCAGCCTGAATGTGACGATCCGGCAGGCGCTCGACCTGTATGCCTGTGTGCGCCCGGTGAAATATATCAAATCGGTTCCCAGTCCCATGAAAGATCCGCAAAGCATAAATATGGTTATTTTTCGCGAAAACACCGAAGACCTGTACGCCGGCATCGAGTATCAAGCCGGCAGTCCGGACGCCGAGAAGGTGCGGCAATTTTTAAACGCGCAAATGGGAACCGCCTTGCCGGACGATGCGGGTATTGGTATCAAACCCATCAGTGAGAACAATACCAAGCGGCTGGTGACCCGAGCAATTGCGTATGCCCTGGACAAGGGCTTTAGCAGTGTAACGCTGATGCACAAGGGCAATATCATGAAATTCACCGAAGGTGCTTTCGCCCAATGGGGCTATGAGGTGGCTGCCGAAAGATTCAGCGACCAAACGATCACCGAAACGCAACTGTGGGAGGACCATCAGGGCAAGCAACCGCAGGGTAAAGTGGTAATCAAAGACCGCATCGCCGACATGCTCTTTCAACAGGTCTTGCTGCGGCCGAATGAATTCGGCGTGATTGCCACACCAAACTTAAACGGTGACTATCTGTCAGATGCCCTGGCCGCTCAGGTGGGTGGACTGGGGATGGCACCGGGCGCCAATATCGGCGATCGGTGTGCCGTTTTCGAGGCCACCCACGGCACCGCTCCCAAATATGCCGGCCAGGACAAAGTCAATCCGAGCTCGCTGATCCTTTCAGGTGCCATGATGCTGGATCATATGGGATGGCGTGAGGCGTCCCGCTTGATTCGTGATGCTCTGCAAGCCGCTATTGAAGCCAAAACCGTTACCTATGATCTGGCGCGCCAAATTGAAGATGCAAAGCAGGTCAAGTGCTCCGAGTTTGGTCAGGCGATCATCGAGCATATGGGATAGGCGCGTAGCGCCTTGCTTCTGGACTCTGGCATCTGGCCGCTGGCAATTGACTCTCTGTCTCCTTGCCAGCAGCACGCCTGCGACGAGCTCAGTCGAGTCGAAGCGAGAAGCCAGAAGCCATTCGGTAGCAAGAAATTTTTTTGTAAGGGTTACCCAACCCAGCCGACAAAACGCTAAATTCGTCGAATAGATGAGGAGACATTCCTGATGGAAACCTATTACAAACCGGAAGATCTTCCCAAATTTGAAGAAATCGGTAAAGAGGCGCCGGAACTGGCCCGTAAATTCTTTGAGTATTACAATGCCGTTTTCGCCGAGGGCGAATTGAGTGAACGCGAAAAGGCGCTGATCGCCCTGGCGGTTGCGCATGCCGTCCAGTGCCCTTACTGCATCGATGCCTACACTCAGGCCTGCCTGGAAAACGGATCCAATCTGGCCGAGATGACCGAAGCCGTCCATGTGGTCACGGCCATCCGCGGCGGTGCCTCCCTGGTTCACGGTGTTCAAATGCGCAATATTGCCGATAAATTATCCATGTAACCGATGCCCGAACAAGTAAACACAAGCCTCCAAGCAGCATCTCCGCCGAACAAGGCACTCGATATCGTACCATTTAAATCGACGCTGGCCCGGCACAACCTGGCACTGGTTCGCCGGAAGACGGCGGCATTGCAGATCAATTTGGGCTTTCTGTGCAATCAGACCTGCCGCCACTGTCATCTGAGCGCCGGACCGGGCCGGAAAAAAGAAAATATGGACGGGCAGACGCTTAAAGCCGTGGTCGCTTATGCACGGCGATGCCGTTTTGAAACCGTCGACATCACCGGGGGCGCACCGGAACTCAATCCGCTGCTGCCTGATTTAATTCAGCAAATTGCGCCATGGACGCCGCGCATCATGCTGCGCTCCAATCTGTCGGCGCTGAATAAAAACAGGAACCGTCTGAAGGACGTGCTCAAATCTCATCGGGTGGTGATCGTGGCATCGTTTCCATCGCTGAACCTGTCCCAGATGGATGCGCAGCGCGGAGAGGGCATTTTCGATGAAAGCATCGCGATGCTCAAAAAGCTCAATGCCCAGGGTTACGGACGCGACGGATCCGGTCTGGAGTTGAACCTGGTCTCCAATCCCACCGGAGCTTTTATGCCGCCCAACCAGGAGCAAATTGAAAAGCGCTATCATAAAATTCTGGGGCAAAAATGGGGATTGACGTTTAACCGCCTGTTTAATTTTGCCAACGTGCCGCTGGGCCGTTTCAAACAATGGCTGATTCAAACGGGTAATTATGGGGCCTACCTTCAAAAACTGGTGGACAGTTTTAATCCCTGTGCGATCGAAGGGTTGATGTGTCGCAGCCAGGTTTCGGTTTCCTGGGACGGCTGTCTGTACGATTGCGACTTTAATCTGGCACAGGGTCTCTATCTGAGCGGCCGCAAAATCCATGTTTCCGGGATGGCGGGGCCTCCTGAACCGGGTACCCCCATCATGACGGCTGACCACTGTTATACCTGTGCGGCTGGTTCGGGCTTTACGTGAGGCGGAACCATTGCTACCTGAGTTCAGGCAGGAGCGGTTTTAATACCCCATCTGAGGCCTTAAAACCTTGTCAAGGAGAAACTCAATGCCGCCAGAGCACCTTGAACGCTTGATTGTCTTCACCCGCTTTCCCGAGGCCGGAAAAACCAAAACCCGTATGATTTCCGCCCTGGGCCCGGAGGGTGCGGCCCGCCTGCAGCGCCAGATGACCGAGCACCTGATGGCAACGGTGGCAACGCTAAACGGCCCAAACGGACTAAACATAGAAATTCGCTATGACGGTGGCAATGCCACTCTGATGCAGGACTGGTTGGGATCAAATTGGAATTACCAACCCCAGGGCAACGGGCATCTGGGCCGGCGCATGCAACGGGCCTACGAAACAGCGTTTAGAGACGATGCGCCAGCTGCCGTTATCGTCGGCAGCGACATCCCGGGGATTTCAGCCGACATCATTCGGCAGGCCTTTAAAATGCTGCGCCAAAAGGATCTGGTCCTGGGCCCGGCCAAAGACGGCGGCTATTACCTGATCGGCATCCGAAAAACCTTGCTGGCGAAAACCTACGGCCGGCTGTTTGACGGGATCCACTGGGGAAGCGACAGCGTTATGGCGCAGACCCTGCAAATTGCCAAAGATCTTGGGCTCGAACCGGTCCTTCTGGAAAGCCTCGCCGACGTGGATCGTCCCGCAGATCTGCCTGCCTGGCTGCAGGGGCAAAAGGCAGCGAGCCAACGGCTGCGGGCACAAAACCTGTCCATCATCATTCCGGTGCTCAACGAAGCCGCCACAATCGAAGACACCCTTTCCGCTCTGCAGGGTGTTGACCATCTGGAAGTGATTGTCGTTGACGGCGGCAGTATTGACGAGACCGTCGAAGTGGCCAGGTTAAAGGGTGCTAAAGTGTTGCAAACCAGCCCGGGGAAAGCCCGCCAGATGAACTGCGGTGCCGCAGCAGCATCCGGAGAGGTGCTGATTTTTCTGCACGCCGATACCCGTCTGCCCGCAGACTTCAATCGCCAAATCCCTTGGGGGCTGAATCAATCGGAAGTGGTGGCCGGCGCCTTCCGGCTGGCCATCGATTCACGCGCTGCGGGTATTCGTTTTATTGAACGCATGACCGATTTGCGCTCCCGTTATTTGCAACTGCCCTATGGCGACCAGGCCCTGTTTATGAAAAAATCAGTCTTTGAAGCCATCGGTGGTTTTGCCGACCTGCCGATCATGGAAGACTTTGTTTTGATGCGCCGCTTGCGGCGCAAAGGCAAAATCGTTATCCTGCCGGCTGCGGTGATCACCTCGCCACGCCGCTGGCAGCATTTCGGCATTTTGAAAACATGGCTGGTGAATCAGATGATCGTCATTGCCTTTTACCTGGGCATTTCTCCCGAACGACTCGCCCGCTGGTACCGCCGTGAGGCCGGAAAAAGCGGCGTCGAAATATAGTCTAGGTTCCTGCTGTATATCGATTATTAGAAGTGGTTTTAAAAGTGGTTTCAAAGCCCCATCTGAAGCTCAGCGGTCCGCCTCACTCACAAGTCCCTCCTTGACTTAATCAATCAGGCCCTTATTTTAGACATTTGTATTGGAAAGCGAGTCGGATGAGTTGGAACCATTGGCTGAAATTTAGAATGGTTGTCAAAAAAGCATTCCGATCGCGGAATGTTTTTTTGACACAACACGCATACCGCATCCCTTTTTAGAAACAGTATGATGACAAGCGGTATATGTTGAAAAATACAGCAACGCAACAAACAACCAGTCTTGATTTTAAAGGTTAAGTTCAACAGGGTATCGGCCGATAGAATTGTAAAACAACATCTACCCCGTATCACACTTATTCTTGAATCAGACAAAATATCACTTTTTAAAATTTGAAAATTAGAGGTTGTTTTGGTATATTAACTTTATCATCGAGAATCTTTGAGCGGTAATGGGGCCTAATAGCGCTGAGCGATCTGTACCTGCCGAGAAGATTGCCTGCCATTCACAACCATTCTCCGTTTTTTAATATCCTGAAAAATTAACGCATACGTGTGCCGGTATCTCAGTCAGATTCTCGTGGGATGCCAAACAAGTTGGATCAATGGTGAATCGCAAAGCGACTGTTGACCATCAAGCAGATAAGGGGAAAAATGATTGATCATCACCGTGTTCAGTTTGAAAGACCCGATTTAGCAAAATTAAATGAAAAATATGCCGTCGTAGACCTGCATTTTCATTCCAACTATTCGGACGGACATAGTTCGATAGAGGCTATTGCCCAAAAAGCACGCGAACTGGGTATCGGTATTGCGGTAACCGATCACAATGAAATCCGGGGTGCTGTCGAAATTTCGCTGCACCGTGATATCCTGAGCATACCGGGGATTGAAATGACATCTTCGGAGGGTACCCATATCCTGATCTATTTTTATCAGCTGGATCAGCTGGAAACGTTCTACCATGATCACGTGATTCCCTTTATGGGCAATGATATTATGAGCTCCACTGTGCTTCAGATGGAAGAAATCATCAATCGTGCCCGCATATTCAAAACCGTTATCATCTTTCCCCACCCGTATTGCGGGGTTTATACCGGCATTCAAAATTCTTATTTTTCCGATGATCGGCGCGAGCACATTTTTTCCATGGTCGACGGTGTCGAGGTCATCAATTCTGAAAACATGAAAATATCAAACCTGCGCAGCGCGGTTTTGGGCTTTAATCTCAACAAAAGCATCACCGGCGGCAGTGACGGTCATCGCGCAGCTCAGATGGGAAGAGTCGTCACCTATGCACGCTGCCGGAAAAACAGCAAAGCTTTCCTGGATGCGATCAGAAAGAAAAGGACAAGGGTGGTGGGAAAAGAAATCGACCTGATCCACAAAGTAAGATCAAATGGTGTAAAACTCCGAAACAACATAAAAAATTACCCGGACCTGGTCGAGAAAAATCTTAAATACGGCTATACGGTCATCAACTCGAAATCACGGGAAATCAAAGAAAATGTAAAACGCAGCTGGAATGGAAAAAAAAGAGAAAGGCAAAAAATTTTCGGGCCTTACAGCCATTAGACTCAACTTGCATTACCGAAAAGAACCATTCAAGCACGTGTTAATGATCTGGCAACCTAATAAAAGCGCCGGGGATTTTTTCATCACCGGCGTTTTTTTATACCCTCTCCGAATCAAGCTTCAGGGTCTGTTTTTTTTATCCGCCGGCTTCAGACCGATAATGTCGGTACCACCGCAATCCGGACAAAATATGTGGATTTGATTGTCCGGCCCGCCTTCGGTCCGATCGAGTTCCTGATCCGGTCCCCGCCAACCACAATCCTGACATTCTTTATGCTTTTCACACATATGTCCACCTCACCGCTTTCAAGCCATGGGAATGTATACCGCTTGTCATTAAAATTTTCCGAAAAAAGGTACCGGCATAAGCGTTGTCGCAAAAAAACGTTCTGCAATCGGAACGTTTTTTTGACAACGACGATAAATCTAGAAAAAAATCTATTCCCGGCCCGATACCAGCTTTATTTTATTATATCCAATTTACATCTGAAGGGCAAATTTTTGGTCGCCGCAAGGGTTAATTTTTAAACGATTTCTATAACTTATGATAAAATCCGCAATTAGCTCGCTGAATTTAAAAAATTAATTTTGATTTTTAAAAAAATTAAAAAAATTTATTCATTTATTAATTATTTTAATTTTTTCTTGACAAATAATTAATTTTTATTATATTTAGATTTAAAACTGTTTGGAGGTACCGGCATGAATGACTGGCAACAGCTGACCGATCTTACCCGTAACAAGAAAATCAGCATCGAGCGCGTAAAAATTATCGAATCCGGCATTACCATCGATGGCAATTTTGAGCTGCCGCCGCTGGCCCAGTTGAATATGGATGATCAAATTTTTGTGGCCGCGTTTGTCAAAAGCCATGGTTCGATTAAAGATATGGAAGAACTGTATGGGGTCAGTTACCCTTCGATTAAAAACAGGCTCAACCGTATAGCAAAGGCTTTTGATTTTATCGATATTACGCCCGCCGACGCGTCCGGCGATATACTTGAAGACCTCGATAAGGGCAATATTTCTTTTGATGAGGCCATGAAAGCACTTAATAAATGATACCCTGGCTTTTAAAAATTCACATCCGCAGGCAAAACAAAAAGAAAAGAAGGCTCTGGATCCCGCTGCCGCTGATTTACATCCCGGCGTTTATTCTAATGATTATCCTTTCTCCCCTGCTGATCGTCGGGGCTATTTTTTTACTCATTAAAAAGAGGGTCAATATGTTCAGAGCGATACCGGTGTTTTTCATGGTGCTGGCGGCAACCAGCGGATTTTTGATCGATGTCAACTCACAAAAAGAAAAATTTTTAATCGCCATCAAATAAAGAAAGGAATTTGATCATGAACGAAGAACGCAAAAAGGTCCTCGAAATGCTGGCAGGCGGAAAAATTACAGCCGACGAGGCGGAAAGACTGTTGAACGCCCTTGAAAACAAAACTGCAGAAACCTCACCGCAAACCGCGCTTGCGAAATCCCTGGATAACCTGCCGCAATATTTATTTGTTAAAGTGGACTCAGACGACGGGGATAAGGTCAATATCCGGGTTCCCTTGAAACTGGTCAAAGCCGGCATTAAACTGAAGGCCCTGCTTCCCAGTGAGGCCCAGGACAAAATCAATGCCAAGCTCGCTGAAAAGGGCATAAACCTGGACGACTTCGAGGCTGAAAACTTCGCAGATATTCTGGATGCCCTAACCGAATTTGAGATAAACGTGGACGAAAAAAAAGGAGACAAGGTCAGAATTTATTGCGGCAACGCTTAGAAAGGAAAAACAATGAGAACCAGAAACACGACCATTTCGGTAACCGGCGCATTGACGGGTGTGGGGTTCGGCGGTGCCGCCCTGGGAATCGCCACTGTTTGTCTCGCTACTGCTTTTTATGTTCAAAACCATGCGTTTTCCATTTTTACGACGTATCTGAGCGATATCGGAGATACGCAGGGATGGCCTCAAGTAACATTTAATACCGGAATGCTGATTATTGCCCCGATTCGCTATCTCTTCCTTATTCTTTTGTTACTTCGACTCAGAGATCTGGGCGCCGGCAAGCTGTTCGGTTTTATGGCGTTCGGCATCGGCACGCTGGTGGTGATCGGCAGTGTCGGCATGTCGGCCATCCCCTATTCACTCCACATGGCACTGCACAAATCATCGGCAATGCTTTACTTTTTCGGGGTTGTTATCCTGCAAACCGTCATCGGTGCCCAGGAGTTAAAACGACGACTGCCGCTGCTGCTGCCGGTTACGAGTCTGGCAGTGGTGGTGATTTATCTTGTTTTTGCCTTTTTATTTGCATCAATCGGAAAGATAGACGGAGTCACCCGCAACACGCCGGTCATCTGGGAATGGCTGGCCTTTGTTTCGCTGATGTTATGGCTGGTCTCTCACAGCGCGGTTCTGGGACGGAAAACTGAAAAAATTTAATCGATATCTTAATTTGCCATTCTATGGGTTGCTGTTCGAAATTCTTTTATCCGCTTATCCGGAAGAAACAAATTTTATGGGTTTGTGGGAGCGGCTTCCAGCCGCGAATTCAAATGATCGCGGCTGGAAGCCGCCCCCACAGGGATTTTTACGGTAACTTTGACTTTCCGGATAAACTCATTCTTTTATAATGCATCAAATAATTCACATGGGTGTTGCCGCCCAGCGTGTATCTCCTTAAAATCGGGGTGTAATGCAGCCCGGTGAGATCCATAAGCGACAATCCCGCATGCATTGCCCAATCTTTGAGCTCCGCCGGCTTGATGAATTTGCGATAATTGTGGGTGCCCCTGCGCACCAGACCAAGAATGTATTCGGCACCGATGATCGCAAACAAAAAGGATTTGAGGTTGCGGTTGAGGGTGGCAAAAAACACGTCCCCGCCGGGTCTGACCAGTGTTTTACATGCCACAACGACAGAGGCCGGATCGGGAACGTGCTCCAGCAGCTCCAGGCAGGTCACCACATCAAATCGATCCGGGTGGGTTTCTGCAAATTGTTCCGCCGTCGCTTGCTGATAGTCCACTTTCAGGCCCGATTGGCGCAAATGCAATCGCGCGACCCCCAGGGCAACTTCACCCATATCGATTCCGGTGACCACAGCGCCCAGCGAAGCCACCGCCTCCGACAGAATTCCACCACCACAACCCACATCCAGCACCGTTTTGCCGGCAAGCGGTGCCCGCTGGTTGATATAGTCCAGCCGCAGCCCATTGATATCATGCAGCGCCTTGTAATTACCCTGCCGATCCCACCATACGGAAGCCATGGCTTCAAATCTGGCAATCTCCGCTGAGTCAATGTTTTCAACAGTTTTTGACTTTGAATTCTTTGGCATTGATTTGTCGTTTTCTCCACCGCAAAGACGCAGAAATCGCAGAGATTTTTTTATTTTGCTTCCCGTTGAGACCCGCTTAATCAGAAGATGTCACAGAAATCTTGTTCATGAGGCCCCAGAGCTGAGAAAGCAGCATTCCGGCCAGCATTAAAGCGCAACCAAAGAGGCCGCGGGCTGAAATGACTTCGTCCAATATCAACCAGCCGCCGATGGCCGCAAACACGGCTTCCATACTGAGCAAAACAGCCGCATGGGCCGGATGGGCATCCCGTTGGGCAACAACCTGCAGGGTATAAGCGACACCGACGGACAGCAAGCCGCCATATAAAATGGGAATGGCTGCCTGAGAAATGGACGCCATGCTGATGTCTTCAATGGCCGCAGCGGTGATCAGGCTAAGAATTGAACAAGCCAGATACTGAGAGAACGCCAATTTGATGGGATTGATTCGCGGTGATAGCCAGCCGATAATCAGCACGTGGGCAGCCCAAAAGAAAGCTCCGATCAAGACCAGCAAATCGCCCGGATCGATGGTAAACTGTTCGGTTACACTTAAAAAATAAAGGCCGATGGCTGCCAGGAAAGCGCCCATCCAGGTCCCGACTTTCGGCTGTTGCCGCCAGAAAAGACCCAGGATCGGTACGATGATTACATACAGACCGGTAATAAAACCGGCTTTGCCGGCGGTTGTGTAAACCAGTCCGATTTGCTGCAAGGAAGCCCCGGCAAAAAGCGCCAGGCCGAGAGCGCCGCCGCCTAAAATAGCGATTTTCAATCCGGCCGGCGACATGATGTTGCGCGACGATATTTTCTCATCACGGCTCAGGATGACCAATGGCAACAAAGAGAAACTACCAATGGCAAATCGAATGCCGTTAAACGTAAAAGGGCCGACATATTCCATGCCGACCCGCTGGGCGACAAAGGCAAATCCCCATATGATGGCGGTGCTCAGCAGCAACGCATCCGATTTTACGGTTCCGGTTTTCATATTCGTATTTTAATTCATTTCTATTAAAATGATGATGAGCCGATCATTCATTTTCAGGCAATATTCAGGAGCACCTGGATTTTGCTCACGTCGGAGGCTTTCATATGCAAGGCATTTCAGGGCGAGGCGATAGTCGACTATGCCTCGGCTTGAATAACGCAGCAGATGGAAGTCTCCGACGTGCCCGTAGGGTGAAAATTAATGAAATAAAATGATTTTTATCCTTTAAAATGATGATGAGCCGATCATTCATTTTCAGGCAATATTCAGGAGCACCATACCTGCGCCCCAATCCCCAGTCAAGCGAAGAACAAATACATATATTTTGAAATAAAAGGGTTGATTAACGTCAACACCAAGAATAAAAAAGAATGTGGTTATGCAGAAAGCTCAAGTAAGGCAAACATAACCACGAAGGGCACGAAGGACACGAAAAGATAAAAGTAAAATTATGTATTTTCACTTTGTGATCTTCGTGTTCTTCGTGGTGAGACCCATATCAAATGGTTCCAACTGGAGTTTCCCAATTAACCAAAAAATCCAGTAGATCCTGTCAACAAAAGGAGTTCAAAATGAATCTGGCCAAGTTCCCGCGCCGCTGCTACACCGAGGGGAAAACACCCATCGAAAAACTGACCCGGCTTTCGGAAGAGCTGGCAGGGCCCACGATTTACATGAAAAGAGACGATCTGCTTGGGCTGGCCGGTGGGGGCAACAAAACCCGCAAGCTGGAATTTCTGGTGGCCGAGGCATTACAGCAGGGTGCGGACACATTGATCACCTGCGGGGCGGTGCAATCCAACCATTGCCGTTTGACACTGGCGGCAGCCGTCAAAGAGGGGCTCAAATGCCGGCTGGTCTTAGAAGAGCGGGTGCCCGGCAGCTACAATCCCGAGGCCGGCGGTAATAATTTTTTGTTCCGCCTGCTGGGTGTCGAAAAGGTCACGGTGGTTGCCGGCGGTTCCGACATGATGGCCGCCATGCAGCAGGTTGCAGACGAGGTCGCCGGCGAGGGCCGTAAAGCCTACATCATTCCCGGCGGCGGCTCCACCCCCCTGGGCGCGACCGGTTACGTGGCCTGCGCGCAGGAAATCCAGGAACAGACCTTTGATCTGGGCATCAGCATCGATCATGTCATCTGCGCCAGCGGCAGCGCCGGCACCCATGCCGGCCTGGTCACCGGATTCTACGGAAACAGCAGCAATATACCGGTCAGCGGGATCAATGTCAGCCGGTCCAGAGATGAACAGGAACAGTTGGTGCACAAACTGGTTACGGCCACCGCTGCTCATGTGGCTGTCAATACGGACATCCCCGCCGGGGCGGTGCGCTGCTATGACGAATATGTCGGACCGGGCTATTCGCGGCCCACCGCTGAAATGGCCGAAGCCGTGCGCCTGCTTGCCGGTCTGGAAGGCATCTTGATGGACCCGGTCTACACCGGCAAGGCCATGGCCGGATTAATCGATCTGGTGCGCAAAGGTACCTTTAAAAAAGACAAAAACATTCTTTTTATCCACACCGGCGGCTCCCCGGCACTGTATGTTTATATGGAGGCGCTCCTGGGCGCAGGGCATAAGGCTTAAGGCTCAGGCAGCTGGATATGCAGGTAAAATAAGGTTATGACGTGATAAAAATATACGTTAATTTTCGTGCTTCTTCGGGTTCTCTGTGGTGATAAAACATGAAAGAGAAAACCATCGGCATATTGGGCGGCATGGGACCGGAGGCGACCCTGGACTGCTATGCCAAAATCATTAAAAATACCCCCGCCTCAATCGATCAGGAACACCTACGGGTGATCATCGACTCGAACCCCAAAGTCCCGGATCGCACCGCCGCCATTACCGGCAAAGGGCCGTCGCCGGTGCCCATCCTGGTGGACGGCTGTCGCACACTGCAAGCAGCCGGTGCCGATTTTATCATCATCCCCTGCGTGTCAGCCCATTTCTATCTGGCTGAAATTCGTCGACAGACCAAGCTACCCATCCTGTCCATCTATGATGCTGTGGCTGATACCATCAGCAGCGAACATCCGGACATAAAAACCGTGGGCCTGATGGGCACCACCGGGACCGTCAGCAGTGGTCTGTTTCAAAAACGCCTGGCCGCCGCCAACTGCAAAACGCTTGCCCCCGACGACGACCTGCAAGCGAAAGTCATGGCGGCCATTTACGATATCAAAAATTCCGCGGCGCCCCGTTCCCGCAAACAGATTACATCGGATCTGGTTGCAGTTGCGCGGAGCCTCGTATCACAGGGTGCCCAGGGCATTGTGGCCGGCTGCACCGAAATCCCGTTGGCCGTCGAACAGCAACACTTAGCGGTCCCCTATTTTGACGCGCTAATGATTCTGGCCCGCGCTGCCATCATCGAAGCCGGGCTGCATCCGCTTGCCACGCCCTGACCGATTGAAAAGGATTAGGACTTTAACAGGTCCGCAACCGACGATTCCGCTTGCATTGCACCCTATCCAACGACTAATATCCACTTATGATCCAAGTTTTTTATCTGGATATCATTATCTCGATACTGAATTGCAGGAGATGACATGACCAGCGCAATCTTAATGGCCGGATATAAAAACAAAATGGAAGTCCGACATTACAGCAAGATCGTGGCCGAACATTACGGCGAAAAATTCATCGAGACCGGATATCGGCCTTTAAGGGAATTTGAAACCATCATTGACGGACGGAAAAAAAGCATGCCCGTCATCCGGTTTACGCTGGAAAAGCTATTTGCCAGCGATGCCATCGATGAAATCGTCATCGTCGGCCATCAGATGCTACTGGAGCAGCGACTGGGCAGCTTTATTGGTCAATTTGAAAAACCGTGCCGCTTGATTAATCAGAACACCCGGCTTTCAAAGGACATCATTGACCGCTTTAACATCATCAAGCGTAAGGTTAAATTCAATTCAATTGCGGGCAATCTGATCAAGGGCTACGCCGCCAGCAACGCCTGTCAGGAAAAAAAGCACGCCTTGTTTGTGGCCTCGGACTCACCGCTGACAACCCAAAAATTTATAGAGCAATTTCTGCACCTGGCCATAAAGCAGCAGGAGGAGGCAGCCATCATTTTACCGGCAATTCTGATCGATAGGCAAAAAGACAAAATGAACAGGCACCCGCTAAGGCTGCTCAACGACACCGAGTTTCAATTGCCCGGACTAACGGACAGCAACAACCGTCAGGGTTTCAGGCTTTCCTCTTTGATGTACGCCAACCCTCATTTTTTCGATCTGAATACGGCCAACACCGCCTACAGCCTGCGTAAAGCCCTTAATCCCAAAGCGCAGCTAAAGCTTTATAAAATTACCCGCAATCTGGGATATCCCAACGTCTACTCCAAATATTTTGTCCGCAAAGATCTAAGCATAACAGAGGTTGAGAACATCACCTCCGCCTTTTTCAAGGGCAAGCTTAAATTAATCCCGATGGCCGACGAAAATTCAACTTATGATTACGACGGCACCGATTTAGAATATCAGATGCTCACCAAAATGCTCAATACCTCCTGAGCGGTTGGACAGTATTGCGCAATAACGAATAAGCGGATTGAAAGACGACAATATGACCTTACGCAACCCGGTGGCTGCCTTTTTCGATTTTGATGAAACGCTGATAGAAGTAGAAAGTGGCCGGCTGGGTATCCAGTGGCTGCGCAACAGACGCCAGCTGCCATCAGGCTACATCATCAAAATTTTGTTGGCCACTTTTTTTTATCAGTGCCGGCTGCTTTCCGATGAGCGCATGGTCAAGATTCTGCTGACGTTTTACAGAAATAAGCGCCTGGTGGATTTTCAAAAAGGAGCCCGGGATTTCTACCAAGCGTATTTAAAACCGCACCTGGCGCCCGCCATTGTTGCCAGAGTGAAAGCGCATAAAGCAAAAGGCCATGTCCTGGTATTAATTTCCGGCTCCGTCAGATATCTACTCGAGCCGGTCGTAGCAGATCTGGGGTTTGACCATCTGTTGTGCACCGACCTGCAGGTCAATTCGGACGGACAAATGACCGGAAAAGCGGACGGACTGGTGTGCGTCGACAGGAATAAAAGAAAGTTGATGTTGGAACTGGCGCAAAAAATCGGATTGGATCTTGAAAAATCCTATGCCTACGGCAACCATCCCTCCGACCTGCCGCTGCTGGAAAGCGTCGGTTATCCGCATGCGGTTTCTCCCAACCGTATTTTAGAAAAAATCGCCCGGCAACGATCCTGGCCTATTCTGGGCTATCGTTAAGCAGATTCCGGGTATCCAAAACGGTGCAATTATTTTTGCGGTGTAAATCCTAGTTTCGGTGCGCCAACATACCGATTTATCAGGCTTCTGCTCGCTTTACGCCGAATCCGGTCAACGGTTGTTGCACCCTTTTTTCAATTCATTTCGGCATCATCATGCTTCCGCCCGGCACTCACCAAAACTTCCTCATAAATCCTGACACGCTTTAATTTGAAGTAAATTAAGCCTTTATGCAGACTGCACGATGAAGCAGCTATTGGCCAAATTCGCTTTACGGGCCGGTTCGGGTAAATGAGACGGCCTGGCACATCCCTTGCTCTGAATGGTGGACAATAGCCGCAGAAAGAATGTTTAACTGAAACGACAAAACCAGGGAAAGCAAGATGAAAAACACAACTACAAAACAATACAGCGTCGGAATTGATGTGGGTTCGGTCAGCCTGAACTGTATGGTTATCGATCAAAACAAAGAGATCGTTTTTAAATCCCCGTATGGGCGTCACTTTGGCAAAATGAATGAGGCGATTTTAGAGCTGGTTGAACAACTGGTGGCGACGCTGGGGCAAAACCATATTCAGTCCATTTCGTTTACCGGAAATCACGGCAAGAAGCTGGCTGAAAAATTGGGGGCCTTCTACGAGTTTGAAACCATCAGTCAGGCCCTGGGTGTCATGCATATCATGCCGCAGGCCAGGAGTCTGATCTGCATGGGGGGACAGGATACCGCTTTGATGCAAATTTTTCAAGACGCCGCCGGATGGGAACTGGAGAATTTCAATGCCAACGGGCCCTGCGCTTCGGGTACCGGATCATTTATCGATCAGCAGGCCGAGCGCCTGGCAACATCATTATATGAAAAAAACAAACAGACCTCCCAGAGTTATATCGATCACATCTTAGATGACTTTATCCGCCTGGGTCTAAAAAGTGAAAAGCCCGCCAACGTGGCCTGCCGCTGCACGGTCTTTACCAAATCCGACATGATCCATCTTCAAAACAAGGGCGAAAAGCTGGAGGATATCATCTACGGTTTGCATGTCGGCAACGCGCGTAATTATATCAGCACGATTGTCGCCAATCGCAAACTCATAGACCCGATTGTCTTTATCGGCGGATTGTCCAAAAATGAGCTCCAGGTCAAAGCATTTAAAGCCTACTACCCTGATCTGGTGGTGCCGGCCTACAGCACGTCGACCGGAGCGCTGGGCGTGGCACTCAAGGCCCTGGAGTTAAAGCAACCTAAGAAATTCACGCCCGCCGACTTTAAAAAACTGAATGCGCGCACGACTATCGCCGTGCCCGAGGCGCCCCCGCTGGTCCTGAAAAAGACCAAAGTGCCCGATGCGCGCGAAGTCAGCCGGAAAATACTGGCCCTCGGAACGCCGGCCTATCTGGGGATCGATATCGGCTCGACGACCACCAAATACGCGCTGATCGACCAAAACCGCAAGCTTATCCACAAAAATTATGTCCACACCCGAGGCAAGCCGGTCGAAGTTACCCAGCGACTGTTCAAGTATATCGCCGATGAGCTGGGCGACAGAATCCGGATCAAGGGAGTGGCAACAACCGGCTCAGGACGTTATGTCGTCGGCGACTTTTTAAATGCCGATTTAATCATCGATGAAATTACGGCTCACGCCAGAGGCGCTGTCGAAATGGATCCGCAGGTGGACACCATATTCGAAATCGGCGGCCAGGACGCCAAATACATCTCGCTGGTCAATGCCAATCCGCTGGATTTCGATATGAACAAAGTTTGCGCTGCCGGCACCGGAAGTTTCCTGCATGAACTGGCCAACAAATACGGCATCAATATCGTCGGCGAGTTCCAGGATATCGCCCTTTCGGCCGCTGCCCCGGTCAAACTCACCGATCGCTGCACGGTTTTCATGGAGTCCGACCTGGTCTCTTATTACCAGCAAGGAGCCACCCGGGAAAATCTGATGGCCGGACTGTGTTATGCCATTGTCCACAATTATTTGAATCGTGTGGTCGGCAAAAGAAAAATCGGACAACGTATCATGTTTTTAGGCGGGCCGTCTTTAAATAAAGGCGTCGTGGCGGCCTTTGAAAACGTGCTGGATCGGGGCCTCCGGGTTCCGCCGCATCGGGAGGTGCTCGGCGCTTATGGTGCGGCCATTGCGGTTCAGGAAAGAATGAAGACCGAAAACATCTCCCGGAGCACTTTCCGTGGCATTTCCAGCGCCATCAGCGACCGCATGCGTTTTACCGAAAAAGTCTGCCGCATCGACCCCAGCTGCCACAATCAATGCAAACTTAAAATTTATCAGTTCGACCAGCGGCGCAGCATCTGGGGCGGTGAATGCGGTCGCCACGAATTGGCCTGCAGCCAACACGAGCGAAAAGAGGATTTCTTCAAGCGCCGCCGCATGCTGTGGGAAACTCACATGGCAGGGGCATATACAACGCTTGAGGATCAACCGCTATTGGAAATCGAGGGTCGCCCGACGATCGGCATGCAACGGGCGCTTTACGGGCACCATTCCGCTGTTCTCTGGGCGCATTTTTTCGAGCGTCTCGGGTTTCGCCTCGTGCTCACGCCGCCAACCAACGCGCAAATATCCAAAACGGGCGTCGAGCGGGCTGTAGAAGGGGTCTGCTACCCGGTCAAGGTTTCTTATGGCCACATCGCCCGGTTGGCCGCTAAAACCAAATACCTGTTCATTCCCAGCCTGATCAAAATGCAGACACCCCGGCCTTCTGAGACCGGATTTTACTGCCCCATGGTACAGAGCAACGGATATATGGTGCGCACGGCATTCGGTCTGGATCCGGCCGCCATTATCAATCCGGTTGTGCACCTCAAGTACAACCCCGATATGCTGGCCGCGGAGCTATATCGGCAAATCGGGGAGCGCTTGAAATGTTCCCGGCGTGCGATCAAATCGGCTTTGCGCCATGCCCTCGGACGCCAGCAACAGTTTGTGGCGGATATGCTGCAGCAGGGAAGACGCATTCTTCAAAAACTGGATTCCCGCGCGCCGCTGCTGATCGTCACCGGCCGCCCGTACAATCTTTATGACGACCGCCTGAATTTAAGGCTCGGTCAAAACCTTGCCAAAATCGGTATGACGGCGCTACCGATGGATTTTATGGATACCGCATCTGTGAATCTGGCCGAATTTCCATCCATGTTCTGGGGGCTGGGGGCGCAGATCCTCAAGACGGCTAAGATCATCGCCGCAAAAGATAATGCTTTTGGATTGCATCTGACGAATTTTGGCTGCGGCGCGGATTCATTCATCGAGCACTTTTATAAATCCGTCATGGGCGACAAGCCCTACCTGATCCTTGAGCTGGATGAGCACAGTGCGGCCGCCGGTGTGATGACGCGCATTGAAGCCTACAAGAACGTCATCGAAAACAGTTTGGCGAAATTGCAACCGCAAACGCAACTCCAGATCATCAATGAGTAGAGGGGAACAAAATGAAACTCAAAAATCAAAAAAACCTTGGATCGCCGACAGAAAACATCGGCAAATTCGGACTGCGCGATAAAACCGTTCTCATTCCCGAGATGAACCGTATCGGCGCACATTTGATGGCAGCAACCTTCAAAAGCTTCGGCATTAACGCGCGCGTGCTGCCAACTTACAAAGGGCTCGATATCGGGAAAAAGCATACGTCCGGCAAAGAGTGTTTCCCCTGCCAGATTGCCCTGGGCGACATTTTGCTGTATCTCAAAACCGAGCAGCAAAAACGGGGAGTCGCTTTTGATCCGGAAAACTATCTGTATTTTTTACCCACATCCGACGGGCCCTGTCGATTCGGCATGTACAACAAATATCAGCGTATGGTGCTGGATTCATTTACCGGATTGGACCGGGTTAAAATTGTATCGATCACCACCCAAGACGGCTATTCACTTGCCGGGATCATCGAACACGACCGGATGCTTGATTTCCGAAAATCCAGCTATATCGCCATTATCGTGGCCGACATCATCGAACGGCTATTGTGGCAAATTCGGCCCTACGAACAAACACCAGGCATCACCGATGCCTTTATCGAACGCTGCCTGCATACCCTGCAAGCTTGTTTTGAAACGCATGCGGCCCCCGGGGCCTACGATAAAATCCTGGACAAACT
>JASFNW010000028.1:0-41107 GCA_050116835.1 Desulfobacterales bacterium | reverse complement strand
GAGTTGATCACACCGATAGCGATGGAAAAAGAGCTGCGTTTTGCGGTGCGCGAAGGCGGTCGCACTGTGGGTGCCGGTGTGGTCAGCGATATTATCGAATAACGGAAAAATACGATTATGATAACCAATACCAAAATTAGAATCAGGCTCAAGGCATACGATCACAAATTACTTGATCAGTCTGCATATGACATTGTCGATACCGCCACCAAAACAGGAGCAAAAGTGGTCGGGCCAATACCGCTGCCGACAAGAATCAAAAAATATACGGTTTTGCGATCTCCACATGTTGATAAAAAATCACGTGAGCAGTTTGAGATGAGAACCCACAAGCGACTCATGGATATCGTGGAACCCACCCAGCAGACAGTGGATGCCCTGATGAAACTGGATCTGTCACCGGGTGTCGATGTGGAGATTAAGCTATAGCTCAGATCTAAACTAGGGATTCAGGTCATAATAGCAAATGTTAGCCGATGGTTTGCCCTGTATCCCTTATTTTTTGACCCTTTGACCACCGGAATTTGACATCTCGTGCAGGCGCTATGCCTGGTTTAGGATGCCGAACAAAAGGAAGTGGCAATGAGTAACGGACTAATTGGTAAAAAACTGGGAATGACCGGACTTTTTTTGCCTGACGGCCGGTATGTACCGGTGACTGTAATTGAAGCCGGCCCATGCGTGGTGACACAGATAAAAACCGCCGACAAGGATGGGTACAATGCGCTTCAGCTGGGATTCGGTGGAAAAAAGGAATCTCGCGTCAACAAGCCGCTCAAAGGACATTTCAGCAAAGCGGCCTCCGGGGCATTTGACACGCTTAAAGAATTTGCGGTTGCCGACCCCGCCGAGTACAATCTGGGTCAGAATATAACGCTGGAGATGTTTAACGTCGGAGAGCGGGTGGATGTCATTGGTACAGCAAAAGGCCGTGGATTTGCAGGTGTTATGAAGCGCCATGGGTTTCATGGAGGTCGCAAAACGCATGGCAGTCACAGTCATCGTATACCCGGGTCCGTCGGTTGTAGTGCATCGCCTTCTAAAATTATCAAAGGCAAGAAGATGCCCGGACATTACGGTAATGACCGTCAGACAGTGCGAAATCTGGAAGTCGTCGATATCCGTCCGGAAGATAACTTAATCTTACTAAAAGGAGCGGTACCGGGAGCCAAATCCGGGCTGGTTACCATCAACAAGCTTAAATTTAAGCAAGTTCAAAGCTCATAAATATATGATTCAGAGGCACGTTTGCGTTAGAGCCGATTCTGTGCCTCAAAGTCTGCTAACGGGGGTAATATGCCGGTTGTAGATGTTCGAAACACCAAAGGGAAAAAAGTGACGACAGTCGACTTGGCTGAAAACATCTTCAATGTTTCCGTAAAGCCGAGTGTGTTGCATGAGGTTGTCACAATGCAACTGGCCAATCGACGGGCAGCTTCTGCTGCTGTCAAGCATCGTAGCGATGTAAGGGGCAGTCGACGTAAATTGTTCCGCCAGAAAGGTACCGGGAGAGCCAGACGCGGTGACATCAAATCTCCTTTGCTCAGAGGGGGCGGAGTTGTTTTTGGTCCTGATGGTCGCAAATATGCTTTTAGGGTGCCTAAGAAGGTCCGTAAATTGGCATTGAAGATGGCTTTAAGCAGCAAATTGAGCGCCAGCGAAATCTTGGTGCTGGATAAGATTGAACTTGAGCAAATCAGGACCAAAGATTTCGTTGAAATCTTAAAAAATTTAAAATTGGACAATACCCTCATCGTTGCGGATGTGGAAAATCGAAATTTGGAATTGTCTTCTCGCAACGTTCCCAATGTGAAGGTCCTTCGCGCTGCAGGTTTGAATGTTTACGACATTCTCAAATACAAGACGTTAATTCTGCTGGAGCCGGCAATAAAGAATATCGAGAGGAGGCTGGCCGCATGATGCAATATGAAATCATCAAGCGACCTTTGATCACTGAGAAAACCAGTATTCAAAAGGAGATCGCCAATCAGTTGACGTTTGAGGTCGATCGACGTGCAAACCGTATTGAAATCAAACGCGCGATTGAAACGGCTTTTAAGGTCAGGGTTGCCAGCGTTCAGACCATGCAGGTTAAAGGCAAGGTCAAACGCAGAGGTCGCAACATCGGCAAGCGCCGAAACTGGAAAAAAGCCATTGTTACCCTGATGCCAGGAGAGCGCATTGATTTCTTTGAAGGAGCATAATCGCAGGAGCACAAAATGATTACCAAAAAGGTGAAACCGACATCGCCCGGAAGGCGTTTTCAGACATATACCGCTTCACAAGATATTACGCACGAGACACCCGAGAGGCGATTGCTAAAGCCTCTTAAAAAATCCGGTGGCCGCAATGTTCACGGGCGCATCACCATCAGACGTCGCGGCGGCGGCCATAAACGACATTATCGGGTCATTGATTTTAAACGCGAGAAGACCGGAATTCCGGCCAAGGTCGCCTCGATTGAATACGATCCCAACCGATCCGCGCGCATCGCCCTGTTGCATTATGCCGATGGGGACAAGCGCTATATTCTGGCACCGGTTGGGCTAAAGGTTAATGATGTCGTTGAATCCGGCCCCGATGCGGATATCAAACCCGGCAATGCCTTGCCGTTGAGCCATATCCCATTGGGGACGCAAATCCATAATATTGAGATGCGTTTGGGCAAGGGTGGACAGATGGTTCGCAGTGCCGGTACTTACGCCCAGCTGATGGCCAAAGAGGATCGTTATGCTTTGATTAAAATGCCCTCGGGCGAAGTTCGTATGGTGCTGCTGAAATGCAAAGCCACCATTGGGCAAATCGGCAATGTCGCTCACGAGAACGAATCATTGGGCAAGGCCGGTCGCAAACGCTGGTTGGGGCGGCGCCCAAAAGTTCGCGGGGTCGCCATGAATCCGGTTGACCATCCCATGGGTGGCGGTGAAGGCCGTTCTTCCGGCGGCCGGCATCCGTGCAGTCCCTGGGGGTGGCCGACCAAAGGTTTCAAGACTCGTCGCAAAAGAAAAAGCGACCGTTTGATTATCAAAAAACGCAAATAGTTATTTGTTATTTGGCGATTCGATGAGCGTTACGAAACGTTGTTTTTAGATCCAATAACGAATAACAGATAACCAATACCGAACACAGGAGTTTTTATGCCACGTTCGCTTAAAAAAGGTCCGTTCATCGATGAACGCCTGCTTAAGAGGGTCAATGAAGCGCAGGCATCGCGTAGCAGCCAGGTGATTAAAACCTGGTCGCGACGATCCACGATCGTTCCGGAGATGGTCGGTATTACCCTGGCTGTTCATAACGGCAGAAAATTTATCCCGGTGTTTGTTTCCGAGAACATGGTGGGTCACAAACTGGGGGAATTTTCGCCGACCCGTACTTTTTATGGCCATGCGGGTGATAAAAAATCGCGATTAAAATAACCATTCAGTTGAGCTAAAGCTCAATTGGGGTTATTTGTTATCCGTTATTGGGTATCAGGGAAAAAACGATAAAGTCGATTCTTTACCTGAAACATTGTCGAAGTCCAATACCGAATAACCAAATACAAATAACAAGGGTTTTATAAAATGGAAGTCAAAGCTTCTGCAAAGTATATGCGCATATCATCCCGCAAAGTTCATAAACTGCTAGGGGCTGTCAAGGGCCAGCCGGTTGAAACGGCCATAAATACGCTGCAATTTATGCCCCAAAAAGCAGCGGGGATATTGGAAAAAGTTATTCGTTCAGCAGTCGCCAATGCCGATCAGAACCCGGATATCGACATCGATCTATTGGTGGTTCGCAATATTACTGCCGACCAGGGGCCCACGCTCAAACGCTGGCGAGCCAGGGCCCGGGGGCGGGGTACCCGGATTTTAAAGCGAACCAGTCATATTACCGTCACCTTAGACGAAGAATCTTCAGTTTAGCGTCAAACAAAGGAGGTAAAAGCTTGGGCCAGAAAGTTAATCCTGTTGGATTGAGATTGGGAATCGTCAAAACCTGGGAATCCCGTTGGTTCGGTGGAAAGAATTACGCTGAATATATACTGGAAGACTACCGTTTGAGAAAATTTGTTAAAGAAAAAATCTACCACGCAGGCGTTTCCAGAATTGAAATTGAACGATCGTCCAAGCGCGTGCGGTTGCGCATATATACTTCCAGACCGGGTATCGTTATCGGCAAAAAAGGTTCTGAAATATCTCAGCTTAAAAAAGAAATTGAGAAGATGACGGACCGTGAGATTCTAATCGATATCCAGGAAGTCCGCAAACCTGAAATTGATGCTCAACTGGTTGCCGAAAATGTAGGGCTTCAAATTGTAAGACGGGTGGCGTTTCGGCGGGCCATGAAACGCGGAGTCTCTTCGGCCATGCGATTCGGTGCTCTGGGCGTAAAAATCATCTGTTCCGGCCGACTGGGGGGCGCAGAGATGGCTCGAACCGAATGGTATCGTGAAGGACGGGTGCCTTTGCATACCCTGAGGGCTGACATTGATTATGGATTTGCAGAAGCCCGAACCACCTATGGTGTTATCGGTGTCAAAGTGTTTATTTTCAAGGGCGAAATTTTGAAAAAGGATGAAGCCGAGATCGCGGAGGCCTAAATCTCAAGGCGGTTTCAGTGCGTCATTTTGACTTTTACAATTTTATAATGAATAAGCCAATGTTACGTGTTGCGCGTTGAGCGTAAGGAACAGAAAATCTTGGAACCCGTAACCCGTAACGCGTAACAGGAGTTTTCAACATGTTAAGTCCCAAAAAAGTAAAATATCGCAAACAGCAAAAAGGTCGAATGCGAGGCATTGCCCGCCGGGGGTCTAGTTTGAATTTTGGAGAATACGGCCTGCAGGCGACCGGCTGCGGCATGATCAGTAACAAGCAAATTGAAGCTGCCCGGATCGCGATGACGCGTCATATAAAAAGGGGTGGTCGAATCTGGATCCGTATTTTTCCCGATAAGCCCATTACCAAAAAACCGGCTGAAGTCCGAATGGGCAAAGGCAAAGGTGCGCCGGAAGGCTGGGTGGCCGTAGTTCGCCCCGGCAGAATTCTTTACGAAATGCAAGGCGTGGATATCGACACTGCTAAAGAAGCATTCCGCCTGGCAGGCCATAAGCTTTCGGTAAAGACACGATTTGTTGAGAGGAGTGAGGTCTGATGAAAACCAATGAAATAAGAGAGATGAATCCTGAAGAAATGCAGCGTAAGGTCAATGACCTCGAAGAGGAGCTGTTTAACCTGCGATTTCAGCATGAAATCGGGCAGCTTGAAAATCCCAATAAAATGAAACAGACGCGAAAAGATATCGCTAAAGTAAAAACGATCATTCGTGAAGTTGAACTGACAGACAAGACGGTTGAAGAATAAGTAATGTCATGAAAAAACAGGGAATGAAAAGACAAATGGTGGGGACGGTCGTCAGCAACAAGATGGACAAAACAGTGGTCGTCCTGGTCGAGCGGCTTGTTAAGCATAAATTTTACCACAAATATATCCGGCGACGGGCCAAATTTGCTGCTCACGATCAAAACAATACCTGTCAGATCGGTGATAAAGTCATGTTGACAGAGTGCCGGCCGCTAAGCCGTTCGAAGCGGTGGCGGGTCAGCAAGATCGTTAAAAAAGCGGTTTAATCTCAAGGAACGATATCATGATTCAGTCAGAAACAAGGCTAACTGTAGCCGACAATTCCGGGGCCAAAGTCTTGTATTGTATCAAGGTGCTGGGCGGCTCCCGGAGACGGTATGCCAGAGTCGGGGATATTATCGTAGTAGCGGTTAAAGAAGCGTTGCCGAATGCCAAAGTTAAAAAAGGTGACGTCTTAAAGGCGGTTGTGGTTCGAACCAAAAAAGAAATTCGTCGACCGGATGGCTCTTACATTCGGTTTGACGATAATTCTGCTGTTCTGGTAAACGCTTCACGAGAGCCCATTGGCACTCGAATTTTTGGGCCTGTAGCCAGAGAACTGCGGGCCCGACGGTTCATGAAAATAATTTCATTGGCACCAGAGGTTTTATAGTTATTGGTTATTCGTTATTTGTTATTGGTCAAATGGGAAGTAGCAAATATAGAATAACGAATAACAAATAACCCATAACAGATTCAAGGAAACCGAGACATGCTCCCAGCCAAGATACGAATAAAAAAGGACGATAAGGTCAAGGTTATTGCCGGCAAAGACAAGGGTAAAATCGGCAAGGTGCTCATGGTTGATCGCAAAAATAAACAGTTGCTCATTGAAAAAATCAACCTAATGAAGCGCCATACGAGGGCCAGTGCGAAAAACAGACAGGGCGGTATTGTGGAAGGCGAGGCGCCGGTTCGCATCTCCAACGTCATGATTATGTGCAACAAGTGCATTCATCCGACCCGCGTTAAGATGCAGCGCCTGGAAGACGGGAAGAAAATAAGGCTTTGTGTCAAGTGCGGCGAAGCCATTGATACCTAAACCCGGTGCGCGGAGGAAGACGATGTCGCAGTTAAAGACGATATATGAAAATGAAGTCGTGCCCAAGCTGATGGACACCTTCAATTATAAAAACAAGATGCAGGTTCCTAAGTTGGACAAGATTGTTCTCAACATGGGCCTGGGCGAAGCCATTCAGAATATAAAAGTGCTGGATGCAGCAGTCGAAGAGCTTAAAGCCATTGCCGGACAAAAGCCGGTGATTACCCGAGCCAAAAAGTCCATTGCCGCCTTTAAGCTCAGAGAGGGGATGCCGATCGGGTGCATGGTCACCCTGAGATGTCTTCGGATGTACGACTTTTATTATAAGCTGGTTAATATTGCTCTGGCGCGTGTCAGAGATTTTAGAGGTCTTTCCCCCAAAGCATTTGACGGCCGGGGCAATTACTCCCTGGGAATAAAGGAGCATATCATTTTCCCGGAGGTTGATTATGACAAAATTGATAAGATAAAAGGACTCAATGTCAGCATTATAACGACTGCCCAAACGGACGATGAAGGCAGGCAATTGTTAAGTTTGATGGGTATGCCGTTTAAAAACTAGGGAGGGAAAGTTGGCCAAGAAAGCGCTTCGAAATAAAGCAATGCGAAAGCCAAAGTTTCAGGTTCGGCAATACAACCGATGTCCGATTTGCGGGCGATCAAGGGGATACCTGAGAAAATTTGGGCTCTGTCGTATTTGCTTCCGGGTATTTGCATCCGAAGGCAAACTGCCCGGAGTTGTCAAGTCAAGTTGGTAGCTGGCTGCTGGCCGCTGGCATCTGGTCACGGGCTATTTGCAGGATGAAGAAACAAGCTGAATGATATGCATTATATCATTGAAATAGTCAGTAATATAAGACAAAAACCGCGTGCCAGATATATGCGGCCAGGAACCAGAAGCAAGCAGCAAGAAAACAGATAATAGGAGAAGAGAATGGCGGTAAGCGATCCGATAGCCGATATGTTGACGCGAATTCGCAACGGTGTCAAAGCCCGGTTTAACAGTGTTGATGTACCCGGCTCAAAACTTAAAACCGAAATTGCCAGAATTTTAAAGGACGAAGGTTTCATTAAAAATTACAAGTTTTTAAAGGATGGCAAGCAGGGCATTTTGCGGATATACCTCAAGTACGGTTCAGGGCAGTCAACTGTGGTTTACGGGCTCAAGCGCATCAGTAAACCCAGCTGTCGGGTTTATGTGAAAAGCAATGACATAAAATCGGTTTATAACGGCATGGGGATTTCTATTTTATCCACCTCCAAAGGCATCATGACTGACAAAAAAGCGAGTCAGGAAAACGTCGGTGGCGAAATTCTTTGCAATGTATGGTAGCGACAAAAGCGGGTTGCCAATCGTTAGGAGATGACTACAGGTCACTGCAAGCAGGCAGCAATCAAAGCGCACGAACTGCATGCGGTCTATCAATTTGGGAGTAACATATGTCTAGAGTCGGGAAACAACCGGTACCCATTCCGGATAAAACAAAATTGTCATATGAGAACAGAGTCCTGACGGTCCAGGGCGAGAAAGGTAAGCTAACGCGGTCAATTCATCCTGCCGTAGATTTAAAAATTGAAAATGGTGTTTTGAATGTGGTTTCACTTGAAGATAAACGCACCAGTCGCGCCCTGCAGGGGATGACCCGAAGCCTGGTGGCTAATATGATAATCGGCGTCACTCAGGGATTCGAGCGCACACTGGTCATCAGTGGCATCGGATATCGTGCGGAGATGAAAGGCAACACGATCGTGTTGAATGTGGGCTATTCAAATCCGGTTGAATTCAATTTGCCGGAAGTTGTGGCCGCAACGATCGATCGCAACACCATTATCAAATTAAGCAGCATTGACAAGGAAAAACTGGGCCTGACCGCTGCGGCCATTCGTAAAATAAGGCCTCCGGAACCCTATAAAGGCAAGGGCATAAAATATGTGGAGGAGTATATTCGACGCAAGGCCGGCAAGGCCGGTGCTGCCACGGCTCAGTAAAGTCTAAACCATCAGCAGCGGGTATTTAAAGCGGTTTAATACCCCCCTTAAAAACAGGCATCAGAAAATGGGATCGCTCAATAAAAAAACACAAGCACGGCTAAAACGGAAAAAGCGAATACGAAAAAAATTGATTGGCTCAGCTGATCGGCCCAGGCTATGTGTGTTCAGAAGTGCCAAGCACATCTATGCTCAGGTAATTGATGATTACATCGGTCAAACCCTTGCGGCGGCTTCAAGCACTGAAAAATCGGTCCGGGAGAAATCGGAATCCAAGAATAAAGTGGCTGATGCGAATGCAGTGGGTCAGCTGATCGGACAACGGGCGATGGAAAAAGGTGTCAAACAGGTGGTGTTTGACCGGAACGGATTTTTGTACCACGGCAGGGTAAAGGCTGTTTCAGAGGGTGCACGCGAAGCCGGGTTAAAATTTTGATTTACCTGCGCATTAGCCGGCAGAGACAAAACTTAAAAATATTTACCACGAAAGCACAAAAAATTAAAAACACGAAAAACAAAATATGATTAGATTTCGTGCTTTCAGGATTTCGTGTTTTCGTGGTTAGATTTCTAAATCGAGTCGATGAAACAAAGGAGGCATGCTTTTGTTCAAACAAGAAATAGATGAGACGCAATTTATCGACAAAGTGGTTCACATCAATCGGGTGGCCAAAGTTGTCAAAGGGGGGCGTCGATTTAGTTTCAGTGCAATCGTCGTTGTCGGCGATGGGCAGGGATCAGTCGGGTTCGGTCTTGGCAAAGCCGGGGAGGTACCTGAGGCGATCCGCAAAGGTGTTGAAAAAGCAAAAAAGAATATGATTATAGTGCCTTTGGTGGACGGTACGATCCCCTATGAGATTATCGGCAGGTTCGGTGCCGGCAAGGTTTTGCTCAAACCGGCAGCGCAGGGTACGGGCGTGATTGCCGGAGGCGCGGTAAGGGCAGTTCTGGAAGCTGTCGGCGTTCAGAACATCTTGACCAAGTGTCTTGGATCTCACAATCCCCATAATCTGGTTAAGGCCACGGTTGACGGCCTTGAGCGCCTTGAGAGTAGGGAAATGGTGGCTGCCAGAAGAGGAATTTCAGTGGAGAATCTTTAGAATTTTGCGCACCATACACACAGCATTACCCCATAAATAAAAATTGTCTAAGGGATCAGACAAAAATGGCCAAAACGATAAAAGTAAAGCTGGTTCGAAGCATGATTGGCAGGCCGGCGAAACAACGCAAGGTATTGCGCGGGATGGGACTAACGCGTTTACATAAAACCGTTGAACTCAAGGATACGCCTGAAATTCGTGGCATGATCAAAAAAGTGACGCATTTGGTCAGTACTGAGGAGTAAATCGATGAAGCTTCATGAACTATCTCCGCCTGCAAAATCGCACAAATCCAATCGACGGTTGGGACGCGGTGTTGCAACCGGCCGTGGCAAAACCGCCGGTCGGGGCAGCAAAGGTTTTAACAGCCGTTCTGGCGGTGGGGTCAGACCCGGCTATGAAGGTGGACAGATGCCAATTCAGCGGCGTCTGCCGAAACGCGGTTTCACCAACATTTTTCGGGAAAAAATTGCCGTTATCAATGTTAGGGATTTATTGAAATTCGAAAGCGGCAGTTTGGTTGATAAAACAGCGCTTATGAAAGCAGGGTTGGTAAAGGGCCAACAGGATGGCGTTAAATTACTGGGGCACGGAGAAATCAAGATCGCTCTCACTGTCAAAATTAATCAAGTCAGCAAAGCTGCCCGGGAAAAGATAGAGGCTGCTGGCGGTACGGTAGAGGTCATATAATGATCGGTAGCGGGTTCCAAAATATTTTTAAAATACCCGAGCTAAAAAAACGCATTCTTTTTACCCTTGGACTGCTGATCGTTTACCGAGTCGGCGTGCATGTTCCCGTCCCGGGAATCGATTCGTCAGCACTGGCATCGTTTTTCGCCAGGGCGGAAGGCACCATATTCGGTATTTTCAATATGTTTTCCGGCGGTGCTTTACAAAGGCTGTCGGTTTTTGCGCTGGGCATTATGCCTTACATTAGTGCTTCCATTATATTGCAGTTATTAACAGTTGTCATACCGCACCTTGAACAACTCAAAAAAGAAGGCGAGCAGGGGCGCAAGAAAATCACGCAATATACCCGCTATGGTACGGTCATCTTAAGTGTTATTCAGGGATTTGGCATTAGTGTAGGATTGGAAAGTATGAGTTCGCCGGGCGGAGCACCGGTCGTTTTATTCCCCGGCTGGGCATTCAGACTGATGACGGTGATAACCCTTACCGCCGGTACGGCTTTTATTATGTGGCTCGGTGAGCAGATTACCGAACGCGGTATCGGTAATGGTATTTCGCTTATTATCTTTGCCGGAATTGTTGCCCGGCTGCCGACGGCGGGCGGCAATACGTTTCGGTTATTGTCCACCGGAGAAATGGGGATTTTTGTTGCGCTGATTTTGATTGTTTTCATGGTACTTGTCGTAGGATGTATTATTTTCGTTGAGCAGGGGCAGCGCCGTATCCCGGTTCAATATGCCAAACGCGTGGTGGGACGCAGAATGTATGGCGGTCAGAGTACGCATCTGCCTCTGAAGATTAACACGTCTGGCGTGATTCCACCGATTTTTGCTTCATCGATTATTATGTTCCCGGCCACGATTGCAAATTTTATTAATATCCCCTGGATCAAAACAATCGGCGAAGCCATGCGGCCGGGTAGTATTGTCTATGAGTTACTATTCGTGGGCTTTATTTTCTTTTTCTGCTATTTTTATACGGCGGTTACATTTAATCCGGTTGATGTTGCCGAGAATATGAAGAAACAGGGTGGATACATTCCGGGTATCCGGCCGGGAAAACGGACGGCCGATTATATTGACAAAGTGTTAACCCGCATCACCCTTGGTGGTGCGATTTATGTATCGGCAGTTTGTGTGCTTCCCTCTATTTTAATCACCCGCTTTGATGTTCCGTTTTATTTTGGCGGTACGGCTTTATTGATTGTGGTGGGTGTCGCAATCGATACCGTAGCCCAGATTGAGTCTCATATGCTCAGCCGTCATTATGAGGGGTTTTTAAAGCGCGGGGGCGGCGCGCGACTAAAAGGTCGATATTAGCCGTTGTAGATACATAAACAGGAGCTGCTGTGGCCAAAGAAGAACCGATTGTTGTTGAAGGTATTGTCCTGGAAACCTTGCCCAATGCGATGTTTAAGGTTGAATTGGAGAACAAGCATCAGGTACTGGCCCATATCTCGGGTAAAATGCGGATGCATTTCATAAAGATTCTTCCTGGAGATAAGGTGACTGTTGAACTATCTCCTTACGACCTGACACGCGGCCGGATTACCTATCGATCAAAATAAAACTGTGAATTTGGTTTTGGGTCGGAAGCTGAATTTTTCATAGGGCCGGCCTTTAATAAGGATGGATACCCGATACCCAATTCACAGTTTTATAAGGAGTATTACTCATGAAAGTTCGAGCATCAGTCAAAAAAATGTGCCCCAAATGCAAAATTGTCCGTCGCAAGGGGGTTGTCCGGGTGATCTGCGAAAACAAACGGCATAAACAGCGGCAAGGATAAAGGAGGATTCACATTGGCAAGAATCGCAGGTGTTGACTTACCCAAGAATAAACGCATTGAGATTGGCCTGACCTATATCTATGGAATCGGAAGGTCTTCTTCCCGGAAAATATTAGAGAAGCTGGCAATCGATATCGACACCAAGACCGATGCGCTGACCGAAGATCAAGTCAGCAGCATCCGTAAAGTCATCGACAATGAATATAAAGTTGAAGGTGAACTGCGTACGCAAGTCTCAATGGATATCAAGCGGCTGATGGATCTGGGGAGTTATCGCGGATTGCGGCATCGCAAATCCTTGCCGGTGCGCGGCCAGCGCACGAGCACCAATGCCCGCACACGCAAGGGACCCAAGCGGGCAGCTGTGAAAAAGAAAGGTGCCGCCAAACAGAAAAAATAGTCCTGTTCGTAAATGCCTGTTGGCGATTGCCTCTTGGGCATTTGAAAACAGACCACCAGAAAGGGAAAATTGGAAAATCTAACCACGAAAACACGAAATTCTGGGATCACGGAATCCATTCTATTTTATTTTCGTGTTTTTAATTTTTCGTGATTTCGTGGTAAATTTTCTCCAGTTAATCGGCACTATATATTTAGAATGCTTAAGAGGCGAAATCGATGGCCAAAAAAATTCGTACCAAGAAAAGAGTCAAGAAAAATATTGGCAGTGGCATTGTTCATATTCAATCGACCTTTAACAATACGATCGTGACCATAACCGATCCGGGCGGAAATGTTGTCTCCTGGTCCAGTGCCGGTGTTCAGGGCTTCAAGGGGTCGCGGAAAAGTACCCCTTTTGCAGCTCAGCTGGCCGCTGAAGATGCCGCCAAAAAAGCAATCGACCATGGCATGAAAACCGTGGAAGTGTATGTCAAAGGACCCGGACCGGGTAGGGAATCCGCTTTACGCGCCCTGCAGGCCGCCGGATTTAATGTCACCATGATCAAAGATGTAACGCCCATTCCCCACAACGGGTGTCGTCCTCCCAAGAGGAGAAGAGTATAATTGTTATTCGTTATTTGTTATTCGTAATGATCGTACGTGACAAACACTCAAATACATTTTCAATAATCGATAACCATTAACCCAATACGGAGGATCTTTTGTCAAGATATAAAGATTCAGTTTGTCGGCATTGCCGGCGTGAAAATCTAAAATTGTATCTCAAAGGTGATCGTTGCTATTCGGATAAATGCGCTTTTGACAGACGCTCATATCCGCCCGGCGAGCATGGAGAACGACGTGGTCGCAAAATTTCTGATTACGGCATTCAGCTGCGTGAAAAGCAGAAAATCAAACGGATGTATGGGCTTTCTGAAAAACAATTTCATCTGTTTTTTGAAAGAGCCGAGGCTCAAAAAGGTGTCACCGGCACCAATTTGCTTGCCCTGCTGGAGCGCCGGCTCGATAATGTCGTTTATCGCCTTGGTTTTACGAATTCCCGCTCTCAGGGGCGTCAATTCGTATTGCACAATCATTTTCTGGTTAACGAGAACAAAGTCAACATCCCGTCTTTTCTGGTTAAAAAGGGCGATTCAATTGAGGTAAAGGAGAAAAGCAAAAAGATTGCGGCCATTTCAGACTCAATCGAGGCGGTCGTGCGCAGGGGCATACCGCAATGGCTGGAGCTTGAAAAAGAAAAACACAAAGGTCTCGTTACCGGTTTTCCGGAGCGCGAAGACATTACCATGCCGATTCAGGAACAGTTTGTTGTTGAGCTTTATTCCAAATAGCAGCGTACCGCAAAGAACGTTATGGTCGGCAAGCTCGATTGTGGTTGGATCATCTAAAACCCTTTTCAATTTGGAGATTAGAAAATGTCATCCGACGAACTGATGTATATCAACTGGCAGCAAATGATCAGGCCTGAAAGGGTTCAGGTTACCAGTAATCCATCTTACGGCAAGTTTGTTTGTGAACCCCTGGAAAGGGGGTTCGGTATCACCATCGGCAATTCATTAAGACGGATCGTACTGTCATCATTGTATGGTGCAGCGATTACATCTGTAAAATTTGATGGCGTCATGCATGAATTCAGTGTCATTCCCGGAGTGCGGGAAGACGTATCTGAAATCTTATTAAATCTAAAAGAAGTGCGATTTAGAGTCTCGGATGCTGAACCCAAAACTGTCAGTCTCGAAGTTTCCGGCGAAGGTGAAGTGACTGCCGGTGATATTTTAAGTGAAGACGGTAAATGTGAAGTGCTGAATCCTAAACATCACATTGCGTCCATGGACGAAAAAGGGAAGCTCAATTTGTCGATGACAGTAAAGTACGGCAAAGGGTACTCTTTGGCTGAAGCGAATAAAGATGAAGGGTCACCTGCCGGCACCATACCGGTCGATGCGGTTTTCTCGCCCATCAGACGTGTCAATTTTGTGGTTGGCAATGCCCGGGTCGGTCAACGTACAGATTACGATAAACTGACCATGGAAGTCTGGACGGACGGAAGTGTTATGCCGGAAGATGCCGTCGCTTATGCCGCCAAGATTTTAAAGGAGCAGATGACGATTTTTATTAATTTTGACGAAGAATTGGAACCGCCACCTGAGGAAACCACTACCAGTAAGGAAAAGCCGAAATTTAATGAAAACTTGTATCGCAGTGTGGAAGAGCTCGAATTATCCGTGCGCAGTGCCAATTGTTTGAAAAATGCAGATATCAATAAGATCTGGCAGCTGGTGAGCAAGACAGAGGCAGAGATGCTCAAAACGAAAAATTTTGGCCGTAAGTCATTAAATGAAATTAAAGAAGTGTTATCAGAAATGGGCTTGTCACTCGGCATGAAACTGGAAGGTTTCGAGCCTCCCGAGAATGATAAGGAAGAAGAGGAGTAATTGACCATATGCGACATCGAAAAGCCAGTTTGAAATTGAATCGAACCACGAGTCATCGCAATGCGATGTTTCGAAATATGGTCACCTCGTTGTTCAAACACGAGCGTATTCGAACCACAGGCGCCAAAGCCAGGGAGTTGAGGCGCTGGGCCGATCACCTGATCACATTGGCCAAGCGGGGTGACTTGCATGCCAGACGGCAGGCCCTTGCAATTGTCAGGGAAAAACAGGTCGTTCATAAGTTGTTTGAAGAAGCCAACGAAAAATTCGGCCATTCAGCCGGAGGCTATACCCGAATTGTAAAGCTGGGTCGGCGCGCAGGCGATGCGGCACCCATGTCCTTGATTGAACTGGTGGTTGTCGAATCAGGGGGCAAGAGAAAAACCAAAAAGAAAGCCACCAAACGCGGCGCTGCCAAAAGCAAAACAGCCGCTGCAAAAAAGACTGCCGCGGAAGCAAAAGACGTAAAGAAACCAGCAGAAAAAAAGAAATCCAAAACCGAAGCTAGGAAAAAATCTGAACCGCAGAAAAAAATAGCTGCCAAAGCAAAAGAAGAACCATCTGAGTCCCCTAAAACTACCAAGAAAAAATCTGAAACCAAGTCTAAAACGGCGCCAAAAACAAAAGGCGCATCTGCCAAAAAAGAAAAAGCATCCGAAGATAAACCGAAACGCACTTCAAAAAAGAAAGTCGACAAAGACGAAAATAAATCTTGATCTTCTCTTTTGTCGATAACCATTAATAACAACTGCTTAGCTGGCCCTGTCATCGTTGACGGGGCTTTTTTTTGGGAATTCTTCAGATTTATGTGATGATCGACACTTTTGGCCTTCAGAATTGTTGCAAATAAGCGTTACTATTGAATCTACAGCAAGTATTTAGCGTAAATATAAGTTATTCTACATTCATCGCCCTTGACTTTGATTGCGAGTTCCTTTAAGTATGATTTAATCAAAGCATTTTGAATTCGAATGTTTTTTAAGCCAAGCGAGAACAGATGCGATCAAAACCATGGAAACCGTGGGCGCTTCTATCCCCGGCGCTGAGTGCTGTATTTTTTTTATTGGTTATTCCTGTCTGCTTTATCGTCGTTTACAGCTTCTGGTTGAGATCCCCTGCTGGAGCAGACATTCCCGCCTTTCAATTCGGCAATTATGCCAAATTCTTTGAAGATTTCTTTTACCCGAAAATTCTCATTCGAACGATTCGGATCTCTTTTGAGACGGTCTTTCTGTGCGTTATCATGGGGTACGTGCCCGCATATTTTTTCTACCGCAGCGAAAGCCGCTATAAACAGGCTTTTCTTCTACTCATCATGCTGCCCTTCTGGGTCAGTTTTATTATCCGCACCATGAGCTGGATCAACATTATGGGTGATTCGGGCCTGATCAACCACTTTTTGATGAAAATCGGGGTGATTCAATCGCCGATATCGATGCTGTATAATGAATTCACCGTGCTCATGGGATTGATCATGTATCTGCTGCCGTTTATGGTACTAAATATTTATGTCAGCCTGGAGGGCATCGACAAGAGTCTGCTCGAAGCTGCGCGCTGCATGGGCTGTACCGAATGGCAGGCTTTTAAGGAAGTCACCCTGCCGCTCAGCCTTCCGGGTGTCAGTGCAGGCTGCCTGCTGGTTTTCGTGCTAACGGCCGGAACATATCTGCCGCCCATGATTCTGGGTGGGCCGGGAAACAACATGATTGCCAATCTCATTTTCAAGCGGATTATCGGTACGCTGGACTGGCCGTTCGGCTCGGCCATCAGCGTGATTCTGCTATTCCTGTTATTTGTAATCGTTTGGGTCTATAACCGCTACCTGGGCATCAACCAGATTTTCAAAAGCTTCCAGGGGAATTAATCCATGAAACAAATCTCGATAGGGTGGTCGTTGATCCGAATCTACACTTTTCTTGTCTACTTATTTCTGTTCGCACCCATTGTCGTAGTAATGGTGCTTGCATTCAACCCCAAACAATTCGGCATTTTCCCACTGGAGGGTTTCAGCTTCCGGTGGTTTATCAAACTGGCTCAAAATGATGCGATCATTGCAGCCTTTAAAAACTCTCTCGTTCTGGGCTCGCTGACCGCGGTGCTGTCTACCGCCATCGGTATTCTGGCAGCGACGGCATTTATCCGCTTCGATTTTCCCGGTAAAAATACCATTAACACCCTGCTGCTTGCGCCGATCATGATTCCAGAAGTGGTTTTAGGTGTTGCGTTGCTGTTGTTTTTGCGATGGCTCCAGCAGCCGAAGAGCTTTGCCTTGCTGTTGATCGGACACGTTGTGCTGACGTTACCCTATGTGCTGTTAATCGTGCAAGCGCGATTGGTGGGCATTAAAACAGAGTACGAAGAGGCGGCAAAATCCCTGGGTGCCAATGCACTTCAGACCTTTAAAGAGATCACATTGCCTTTGCTGCTGCCGGCCATTCTGGCCGGCGCCCTTTTTTCCTTTACCATTTCGTTCGATGATATTACCGCGACGCTTTTCTGGGCCACGGCCCAAAATCAAACCGTTCCGGTCAAAATTTTCAGCATGCTGAGACTTTCCATCAGCCCGGAAATCAATGCTTTGGGTGCCGTGATGATTGTGCTTACCGTGGCCACACCCTTGCTGGCAGGTTACCTGTCACGCAGATTTTCGAAAGTAAAGACTTAAATTGACAACCCTCAGCTGAAAGGAGAACCAATGGCTACCGTTACAAAAGAAAAATTGGATCGTTTATATGAGGCCTATCAGAACGGCACGCTCAGCCGGCGACAATTTCTCAAATACCTTGGCCTTGCCGGTGCCTCCATCGGATTGATCGGATCACCCTTCGGAAATGCCGTGAAAGAGGCCTGGGCGGCCAAAAGCATCCGTTTCGACGGATGGGGCGGCGTGGTTTCCGAGGCGTTCCGGAAACATGCCTTTAAACCCTTTACCAAGGCTACGGGCATCGAGGTTATCGATGGCGAATTCGGGGACATGAACTCATTTCTGACGCGCGTTAAGGCATCCTATCCGCCGGGAGGAGAGTTCAATATCGCCCATCTCAGCGCCGTTTTCGACTATGCCCGCTATGCGGAGTTGGGGTTTTCCTCGGTACTGGATGAATCCAAAATTCCCAACCTCAAAAATGTCATGACATCCATGATCAAACCCTTGCGGGAGATCACCAACGGCACCCTGTCGGCCGTTCCCTACGATCTGGGGCAAACCGGCATTGCTTACAACACCAAGCAGGTTTCCAAAGACAAGGCGGAAAAACTGGGGGCCTCATTGTTGTGGGACAAGGACCTCAAAGGCAAACTGGGCAGCTGGGGTGGCGATTTCCGGACCAACATGTGGTATGCGGCAATTCACACCGGCCAGAGCCCCAATAATATGACCGACCTGAAAGCCGTATGGGCGGCGTTGGAGGAGCAGCGCGGCTTGATGAAGAAATACTGGGCTTCCGGCGCCGAACTGATGAGCCTGCTGGCCAATGAGGAGATCTATGCAACGGTGGCCTGGTCCGGGCGAGTGGCTGCGCTTCAGCAGGAAGGCCATCCCATCGGCTATCTATCGCCCAAGGGCACCTACTCCTGGATGGAATATCTTTATGTCCTGAAAGGCACCGATATGGAGGTCGCTCAGAAGCTGCTCAATTTCATGCTGGAGCCGGCGGCGGCCATCGCCGTGTCTGAAGGGCAGAATTATCCGCCCAGCCTGGACCCGACCAAGGTTCAATTAACAGATAAGATCAAAAAGATGCCGGCCTTCGACCCCACCGGCAAACTGGACGGATACCTGTTTGCCAATCCGGCTTACTGGAATGCGCATGAGGTGGAATGGACGGAAAAATGGGATCGGATCATGGCGGGCAGTTAGATCAACTTTCGATTGATTGTTGTTTGCTAATATCATTTGATCGCCGGGGTCCGGTACACAGATGAGTGAAGGTGTCCGACCCCGGCATCAGATAATTCATTACATGGAGACAGGCTAAATTGGAGATCGACAAGAAGCAACCCATTGTGCAGTTCAAGGGCATTTTAAAACGGTTTGGCAATGTTGTCGCCGTTGAGAAAATGGATTTTGATATCGAAGAAGGGACCCTGGTGACGCTGCTGGGCCCTTCCGGCTGCGGAAAGACCACCTTGCTGCGAATGGTGGCCGGTCTGGAGACCCCCACCGAAGGCGATATTTTCATCAAAGGGGCGAGGATTAACGACACGCCCATCCACAAACGAAACCTGGGAATGATATTTCAAAACTACGCCTTGTTTCCCCATAAAACCATCTATGAGAATGTGGCCTTTGGCTTGAAGTACAGGGATGTTTCAAAAGAAGAAGTCAAAAAAAAGGTGACGCGGGCTCTGGAGATGGTTCGCCTGCCCGGCGTGGAAAACCGTATGCCGAGCCAGCTGTCCGGAGGTCAGCAGCAGCGCATCGCCATGGCGCGCGCCATCGTAATCGAGCCGGATGTGCTGTTGATGGACGAACCTCTTTCTGCGTTGGATGAGAACCTGAGGGAGGAAATGCGGCGCGAGGTTGACAATCTCCAGCAAATGCTGGGTGTCACCACCATTTTTGTTACCCATGACCAGCGTGAAGCATTGAGCATGTCGGACAAGATACTTGTCATGAAAGACGGCCAAAAGCAGCAGGAGGGCCATCCCGAGGCTGTTTACAATGAGCCGGTCAATCATTTTGTGGCCGATTTTCTAGGTCACTCCAATTTCATTAAGGGCGAAGTCGTTGATATCGACAACCATCATGTAAACGTCAAAATTGAGACCGGCGATATCCTTTTTGCTGAAAATAAAGGCGGATTCTCGAAAGGGGATCCGGTGGAGATGATCGTTCGGGCTCAGAGGTTCGATGCCTTTCCCAAGGAGGAATTCAAACCGGTGAAAGGGATGAACCACTTTCAGGGCCGCATCAAGGACCGCAGTTACATGGGCGGAGAGGTCAGTTATTTCATTGAACTTGCTTCCGACCGTGAAATTCACGTCATCAGTATGATGAGAACACGGATCTACAATATCGGCGAGGAGGTTAGTGTGCAGGTATCACCACACCACTGCCATTTGATTCCCACGGAATGAGTCGGTGGGCTGTTTCGTTGCCTACATTTCAATCTGAAACCTGAATGCAGACACTGCCTCAGGTTTTGCTTTTTCTGCGCATTTTAGCCGACCTGAATATGAATTCGCTTCCCAAGACATCAAAGGTAAAAAGGAGGGCCCGCATGCTGAAACTGGATCAGATCCAAAAAGGATTTCTCGAGCGCTATCCGGATCGGATCGTCAGCATCGATTCGCACGTCGCCGGGGAACCGGCCCGTCTGATTGTGGGTGGGACTGATGCGGTGCCGGGCGAGACCATGCAGGCCAAGCGGGAATATTTCATGACGCATTATGATCATATCCGCCTGCTGCTGACACGCGAGCCCCGCGGTCATCGAGACATGTTTGCCGCCTGTGTCACCGAACCCGTAACGGCGGAGGCCCGTTTCGGCCTGATTTACATGGATGCGCGCCGATATCCCTATCTGTGCGGACATGCCACTATGGGTGCGGTGATGACCCTGATCGAAGCCGGCGCAATTGATACAAACGACGGCGATCTGCAGGTCATGGTCGACACCCCGTCCGGCCCCATGCAAACGACCGCCTGTGTGCAAAGCGGCAAGGTCGAATCGGTGGCGATTCGGATGGTCCCTTCTTTCGTTTACCGTGATAATGAAAGCGTTACGGTCTCCGAGTTTGGTCAGTTAACGGTTTCAACTGTGTGTGTGGGTGGGTTTTTTGTCATGGTCTCCGTCGATCAGACGGGTCTCGACCTCTCCGCGTCCAATCGAAGCCGTTTGATCGAATTGGGGATGAACCTCATCCAGGCTGCCAACGAACAATTGACGGTGAGGCATCCCACGCGGCCTGAAGTGAATACGGTGGATGTCACCGAATTTTATGATGCACCAATGGGCGTTGAGGGGCTGGGCCACAGCATGGTTATTTTAGGCGAGGGCCACATGGACCGCTCGCCGTGCGGTACCGGCACAGCCGCAAAAATGACCCTGATGCATCATCGCGGCCAATTCGGTTTCGATGAAATCTACACAAACACCAGTCCGCTCGGCACAACCTTTGAGGGTCGGCTGATCGAAGAAATCCGGCTGGGGGATACCAGGGCGGTCATTACCGAAGTCCGCGGCAGCGCTCAGATCACCGGCATACACGAATTCATCATCGACGCGAAAGATCCATTTCAGAAAGGCTTCTTACTATGACCCGAAACGAGGCTGCGCCCGATCTCATTTTGCTGAACGGCACCATTCGCACCCTGGACAGGCAAAACCCGCAAGCCGAGGCCATTGCCGTCAAAGCGGGCCGCATTATCGCAGTCGGCGAAAATGACGCGATTGCGGCCCTGGCAGGTGAAAAAACAGAGCGCGTCGACCTCAAAAAGCGCCTGACCCTTCCGGGACTGATGGATTCCCATTTTCATTTTTATGACTGGGCCATAGGCCGTAAGCAGCTCAATCTGGCGCAGATCAACTCTTTGGATGAACTTCTCGAACGGGTTGCGCGGACAGCCGCCGGATTAGCGCCGCAAAAGTGGATTTTGGGTCAGGGCTGGAATGAATCCGATTGGCCCCAACACACCATGCCACGCCGGGATCATTTGGATGCGATGGCCCCGGACCATCCGGTCGCTCTGTGGCGCTGTGATCTACACCTGGTGGCCGTTAACTCCCGGGCCCTGGAACTGGCCGGAATCGATGCTACGACTCCAGACCCCACCGACGGAGTCATCGAAAAGGACACATCGGGGCAGCCCACCGGAATATTGCGGGAACTGGCACCCAATCTGATTAAAGCGGTCATCCCGGCGCCGGCGGCTGATGAAGTCGTGGCAGCCATGCAGGATGGCATCATGCATCTTCACACCCTGGGTCTTACCGGCCTTCACGATGTCCGTCTGATGGGCGGTCTGGAGGGAGCTCCGGCATTGAAGGCCTGGCAGCTTTTAAATGAAAAAGACAAACTCGATTTGCGATGCTGGGTGAGCCTGGCCGGTGAGCGTTTGGAAGAGGCCATCGCCCTGGGACTTCGAACCGGTCTTGGTGATGAGTGTCTGCACATCGGCCATCTCAAATACTTCGCGGACGGCGGCATGGGGGCACGCACCGCCTGGATGCTGGAGCCCTATCTGGATGCCGAATACGGTATGCCGCTGGGCTCAATGGCGGAGCTGGCTGAAAAGATTGCAGCGGCGGAAAGCGCCGGGCTGGCCGTGATGGTCCACGCCATCGGAGATCGGGCCAATCGCGAGATCGTTAATGTTCTGGAAGAACTGGTTGAATCCCGCAACCGGACAACGGCGCGGTCTTTTATGCCGTCGGCACTATCCCATCGCATCGAGCATGCCCAGATGATTCGATCCGAAGACATCCAGCGGCTGGCAAAACTCAAAGTGGCCGTCTGCGTCCAGCCGCATAATATGATTTTAGATATTAATATGATCGACGAGTCGGTCGGACCCCTCGGGCGCCACACTTATGCCTATAAAGAAATGATCGATGCCGGCATTCCGGTGCTACTCAGTTCAGATGCGCCCGTTTGTGATCCGAGCCCGCTGGTGGGAATTCATGCCGCGGTTACCCGCCAGCGGCGCGATGGCACACCGGAAGGCGGGTGGTATCCCGAACAGCGAATCAGTGTCGAAGATGCCGTTCGGGGTTACACGACGGTGCCCGCCACTTTTTACGGGCAATCCCACAAGATGGGCACGCTGACACCCGGAAAAAGGGCCGACATGATCGTTTTGGATCGGGATATTTTTGAGGTGGATCCGATGGAGATCGTCGATGCCCGCGTGGAAATAACGATTTTTAACGGCCGGATTGTCTATCGCTCCAATTAATCTGAATCTTGCATGAACATTAATTGAAAGGCCAGCGACTTTTTTTTTGATCTTGCCGCTCCATGAATAATCCTGGACTGCCTGCGAAACCAGTGCAAACTCGCGTATAAGGGCTCGTAGCAAAATAGCAGTAAAGATTATAAAAATATTAACTTATCGTAAATTGATCTAATTTGAGATCCATAAAATCCCACCGATCCCTGTTCTTTCGCAACGATCCTCAGACAGTGCGCGGTTTTCGCAAATAGCCCATGATCATTCATTCCGCTCTCTGTGAGCATTTGAATGAAAAACTCCCCGATCTAAGTTCGCTTTCAGGCCATTAAAAAACCGGCGGTATTCACCAGACCGTCAATCGGCAGGATCGGTTTGCCGTCCGTGTCGATTCTGACGTGCGGCGGCCAGTCGTAAGCCGGATCCAGGCGCTTAAAATAGTCCAGCTCATAAGGCAGCAGTTTGAGCATCATCTGCCCGTTTTCAGCCGACAGCTTTGATGTTAGACCGAAATCGACCTCGCCCAGTTCCGTCAGGATGATATAGCGCGGTATCTCCCGGCCGCTGCCGTCTTTGCGGACTTTTGATGCAATGTCGATGATCGTGGCAACATCCAGGGGATGTTTTTGGTTCCATTCTTTTTGCAGGGGCAAACCGGCGACATATAGATGGTGGAATTCAAGGCCGATCTGTCGGCAGCTAAATGCCAACCGGTGTATTTCTTCTGCATTGTCATTGATGTTTGCCAACAGCGGCGTGTTATTGTAAACGGTAATACCTTTATCATGTAAGGCTTTTAGCATCTCTTCGTGGACCGGCTCGATTTCACTGGAATGCAAAAATTGCGTCTCGATTTCCAGTCTCAGGGGATTGACCACCGTCAAGCGGTTGAGATCTGCAAGGCGGTCAATGACTCCACGGGTATAAACTGCAGGCTCATAATTGAATTTGAGACTCCGCAACCGGACAGCGTTGACATGCGGGATTTGCCGTAGATGGTTAATCAGCTTTCCAATTTGATAAAGGCACGCAACGGCATCCTGCCTGGATGAAATGAGAACATCGGTGATCCGGTTGTCCTGACGAATATATTCCAGATCTTTATCATCGGCAGTGGCATCGATCTCCACTCGCGTTTCGTGGGCTCTCAAGAGGGTATCCGAAGCAGTCGGAACGATTGTGCTTCCAATTCTTTGATCTTTTATGGTTAACGCCTGCATTTTTTTCAGCGCATGCTCATCAGTCTCATCTGTTCTGGCACGAACGGCTTTACGGGAACCCATGAATAGTGAATCATCGCCGATTTGTGCCATAAAGCGCGCATCCAGCGTGCCTTCCGAGTTGACCCGCACGACATCCTGCTCATGGACCTTCTCGGCGAAGTCCTTAAAGTAATCCGGCGTGTAGGGTGTTCTGATCCAGAAAAAATGATCATCCTGTTTATCCTTTTCAACCGCCCAGCCGCTGGTGTGCCAGTCCATTTTACCGATGGGTGTGGCCGTTGTAATTCTGGGCATGACCCGATCCGACAGATGAGCCCGCAAATAATGGGCCACAGCCAGACCTTTGGAGATCGGCGACCAATAGACGCTATTGCCCTGGATGGGGCTGCAAGGGATATAGATGTAATGCAGCTCAGCCCCCGCACCTCTTAAAAGGCTAAAAAGCCTTGTCAGCTCAGGTCCTTCATCATTGCAATTGTTGAGAAAGGGCGTCTGGACATAAACACTGATGCCGTTTTTAACCAGCGTTGAAATGATATCCAGGCAATCTAAAGAGATTTCATCCGGATGGATAAAATGGGTGGCAACCTCCAGCCGTTTACCCCGCTGCTGCAGGTCCAGGCTCTTCATTTTGAGGGTTTTCAGCCAGAAAGCGTCGTCTTTGTAAAAAAGGTGCGGATCGTATGAAATGGAGCGGGTTGCCAGCCGCAGGGTCTGAACATGCGGGATCTCTTTCAAACCGTCGATGGCCGTCAACATGTTTTTTTTGTTTAGAAAAGGGTCACCGCCGGTGATTACGATTTCCTTGATATTCGGAGAATTCTGTACGTAATCGACTGCTTGCTGCACGTCTGCTGTCGTTGGATTGGACTGGTTTCTCGAATCTTTATGTTTTCTGAAACAGAAGCGGCAGTAAACCGGGCAACTCATATTCAGCAAAAAGATGACGCGGTTTTCGTACATTCGCTCTAAAAGCCCTTGATGGAATTGACCGATCCAGGTGTTCACCTGTCCGACCGGATCCAGTTCCTCGACAAACGGTGCGTACTGGTAGGCAATATTTTTTGAAATTCGCATCTGGCGCAGGGTATGCATCGAGAGCCTGACCGGATAGGTCTCGATGACTTCCTGCAGCGCACCCCGCTCTGATGGGGCAATAGCAATATTGGCCAGTTTTTCATAATGATCGACATTTCGAATGGATATAAAGCGGTTTTCCGGTATAATTTTTTCCAGGATCGACAACACCAAAAGATTGGGCAGCAGAATCCCATTGACTTCAATCGGGCCGCCGTTTGCGCTGTTCGCTTTGCCTAGCTTTTGGGTTAGTTCTAAAAAAAAGCCCTGCGGGTCGCTGGCATACCCGGCTGCGGTTAACAAACGGTCAAATTTTGCTCGGCCGTCGCCCTCACCGATAATTTCAGCAAAGTCGTTGCCCAAAAGGTATGCCCCTCCATAGTGTTCGAGGAAATCAGCAGCATCAGAGCTGAGGGTGGAAAGGGTGACATCGGCCTGTTCATTGGAATTGATAAATTCCACACGATAAACTGTGTCTTCTAAAATCATTTTCTTCACCTTCGCCAAAAAAAATGTCGCCTGTCTGGCCCTTCTAATGAATATTCGTTATGGGAGACAGTTCAGGAGTAATTGCTTTTCTTTCTGCCAATATATCATGGCGGGTATGATTGTCAAATGCAACCCTTACCGTAAAAAAAGTGTCCCCCAAAAGAAGTTCGCACCGCATCTGACGTTAAGCATTACAGGTGTTTGTGCCAGATGTTCATGCTTTCGATCCGCCCGGCAATATGGGTATTGTTGCCCAGTGTGCCGCCGTAGCAGTAGCCGTTCTTGACAAAGGTGATATTCATCCCGGCGGAAAGGGATCTGGCAATACTGAAAGCTGTCTGCATTCCCTGCTGCTTCATATCAGCATCCATTGTATTTAGCAGACAACCGGCCATGCCTCGACGGCGGTATTCAGGAAGGGTGGCAAAGTCTGTCATCTCCGCGGCCTGGTTGGCAGAGTCTATTTCCGCTGCCGCCAGGGCCACAATGCGATTGTCCCGGCGGATACAAAAATAGGTCACATGACGATGAATCGAATCAATCAGATATTGCGGATCAAAGATGGGAAACGGGTATGTTTCAAAAACTTTTTTGAACACCTGGCTCATTTCCAAGGCATCAGCCGGCTGACATTTTTCTACCCGGAAAAAGTGATCCGGACTTTGGTTCCATGGGCCGGATTCGCACCCGTGCGCCAACGCAAGTACTTCAATTATCTCCTGACGATTCTTGATGCGGCTGCGGATTGCAGATAAAAATTTGGCCATAAAAATAGCATCCTCTCGATCTTTGAAATAATGCGGGATGCGCGCTTCCTGTTCGTAACCGGCCTGTGCAAATATATCTTTGTGACGCGCGGGAGTCTTAACAAAAATCTTCTCATAACCCTTGTCGCGGGCAAGTTGCCCTAAACAAGGCAAAATTGACGGCATATCCCGCTCATCGAGTTTCATCACGTAAATGCGCCTGTTGACAGGGCCGTGCTGGACAATTGAATGGCTTATTTTTTCGATGATATCAGGCATTTTTGATGGAACTGTAGCACCGAAGTTTTGCGGGCGTCAAGTATCGGGCCCGCAACGTCAAAATGGAAGCCTCGAACGCGGATGGTTCCAGCTTCCACAAAAGCAATGGCCTGCTCGAAATTTTTTCTTATCAGCTTGTAAAAGCAAAATAAAAACTGATACGATCAATTTCATTGCATTTTAGAAAACAAGCAGAGAGGATAGCAAGTGAAAGCACTTTCTGAGATCACAGGGCAATTCACCGAATCTGTTATTCGTGAGATGACGCGCGTCTGTATGGCAGCGGGCGGGATCAATTTAGCGCAGGGATTTCCGGATTTCGATCCTCCGCAGGAACTTAAACAGGCGGCGATTGAAGCGATCGGGGCGGGCCGCAATCAGTATTCCATCACCTTCGGCGAGCCTGATTTGAGAGCGGCGATTGCTGCCAAAGCGTTGCGCTACAACCGGATCGACTACGATCCCGATACGGAGATAACGGTCACCTGCGGTGCGACTGAAGCCATGATCGCCACCCTCAAAGCGCTTGTCAATCCCGGTGATGAAATCATAATTTTTGAGCCCTATTACGAGAATTACGGTCCGGATGCCATCCTGTCCGGTGCCCGGCCGCGTTACGTCACGCTTTATCCACCGGACTGGAACTATGATGCAGGCGAACTGGCTGTCGCCTTTAACGCCGATACAAAGGCCATTATCATCAATACACCCAATAATCCGACCGGGAAGGTTTTTTCCAAATCGGAACTGGAGGATATTGCCAGGCTCTGTATCCAGTGGGATTGCCTGGCCATAACCGATGAAATTTATGAGCATATCATCTATGACAACCAACAGCATATTTCGATTGCCGCTCTGGACGATATGTCAGAACGCACGGTAACCATCAATTCCCTTTCAAAGACATACTCAGTCACTGGCTGGCGGGTGGGTTGGGCACTGGCCCATAGAAACATTACCGATCGTATCCGCAAGGTTCACGATTTTTTGACTGTGGGCGCGCCCACTCCTTTTCAAAAGGCCGGTGTCCGCGCGCTTAACCTGGAGGAAACCTATTATCAATCGCTGCAGGATCGGTATACACAGGCACGGGACCGGCTCTGCCGCGCATTGGTGGATGCCGGATTCGATCTTATCGTACCCAAAGGCGCTTATTACATCGTGGCTGATGCGCAACGTTTGATGGCTCAGTTGGGGGCGGACGGAGCCAATGCATTCAGTTTGAAATTGATCGATTTGACCGGCATCGCGACCGTACCGGGCACAGCCTTTTATCACACGGCAGAACTGGGAACCCATCAAGTGCGGTTCTGTTTCGCAAAATCCCCGGCAACGCTTGACGATATATGCTTGAGACTCGGCAAGCTGAAACCCCTACTAAAAGCATGAGAAAACGACCACCCGCACAGCGGGTGGCTTGGATTTTACCGCCAAAGGCGGTAGAAGACACGGGTATCCAGTGCCGCGATCGTTGAGAACAACGCGGTTTGGGAAACCCGATCAAGCATTACATTTTTCAAGCGCTTCCTGCGCGGCTTCCTTGACTTCCTGCTCAAAATCTCCATTCAATACCTTTTTGAGGTAAGGCATGATGTCTTTCTGTCCGGTCTGGCCGAAAATGTATAACAGATCTCCTTTTACCGGGTCGTCAACGGTGTCAAATTGCTGCCACAGCAATGGTATAATGTGAAGCGCAAGATCGAGATTTTTTTCAATAAGCTCATCCATGACCACCATTGCACCCAGGCGGACCGGCCATTTGGGGTGAATGAGCAACTCATGGAAGGCCGGAAAAATCTGTGCTTTTGCGAGCATCATTTCCGCCAGCTGGCCGGCTTTTCCATCTTTAAGCATCATTTCCAACGAAAGCGGCCCCAGGGCGCCGGGATCGCGATTTACCATCATTTCTACGATTTCGTCGGTCTGAAAGGCGCCCGTCCAGCGAAATTGACTTTCTAAGATCAAAGTGGGTACGGATTGCAGGTTGTCTTTTTCGGCCAGTTCGCGAAAAGATATTGCATCTATGACCGTCAGGCGAATATGAGGATTGACAAAAAGCAGCGGCAGCAGCTGGCGCACGGCCCGAGGGCAGAATGTGCATTGAGCGGCCACATACAGGATCATATGGATCGGCAGGTCTATAGCTGATAGTTTTTCTGCTAGACGGTCATCTATCCGAACGGTGCCAGAAGCTGCCATTTGGAGTGCCTCGACAAATGGTGCGACCTCGGTACCTGTTGGGGCCGCCTGATAAATTAACCCCTTATGAATTTGAATGGCGGGCATGTCATGCAAATCGCCTGCTTCCTTTTTGACGCGGATCGCGGGAACCCGCCGGTTGAGATGGTCGCAAAATTGCACGATGGCATCGCTGTGTTCATGATCGGTATGCCGGCAGGTAATCTGAATTTCCCTGGATAAGGTTTGATTCAAGACGGCGATCTGTTTTTCTTCGGCTGGGGTCATGGTTCACAGGGTTCAGCGTTCAAGGGGTTGAGCCTCTGGTCTCTTGCTGCTGGCTACTGGCTCCGAAATCTTACTTCTTTCTTCCTGCCAGAAGCAAGACGCCAGCGGCCGAAGAAATAGACCGCTGAACCTAAAATATTAACATCTATAACAGGCTCGCCGGGTATGCAAGCCCAAAACAATCACAGCAGGTTTTATTTTCCGGTGAAACAACATCCAAGGGAGAAATAATGCCAAATTAAGGCGTATCTTGACTTGTTGATTATAGGCCATTATAATACCAACCTTTCAAACGTTCGGTCAAATGCAGCCCTCTGCTGCAGAAAGGAGACATCAAAAATCATGGAAACGGCAGAGCTGTTGAAAGATAAAATTGTATTGACTGTTGATGACGAGATCGATGTTACCGATACCGTGGCAGAGGTTTTGGATATGTGTTTGGTGCGCAAAGCCAATGATTATGATACTGCGCATCAATTGTTGCTCGGTTATACGTTTGATATCGTCATTCTGGATATTATGGGAGTGAATGGTTTCGAACTCCTAAAAACTTCTGTAAAACGCGGATTTCCCACGGTAATGCTGACAGCTTACGCCCTGACGCCTGAAGCATTGGAAAAATCTATTAAATTAGGGGCGGTATCCTTTCTGCCCAAAGAAAAGATGAGCAACCTGGATGAATTTATCGCCGATGTTGTCCTCAAAGGGGGACAACCGGTCTGGGGAAAGCTATTTGACAAGCTTGGTGAATTCTTTAACAAGCGATTTGGACCGGACTGGAAACAGCGCAACCAATTTTTTGACGATTTCGAAAAATCCATTAAAGCGGGCCAATAGACCAAATCCGATTTTACGTCAGATCACATTTTAATGCCGGAGGCCGACCAAGTTGCCAGAGTCTAAACTGCTGCCCCTTCCTGAAGCCATCAAGCGCTTTGTGCCTGATGGCAGCGCCATCGCCCTGGGCCTTGCTCTGGAAACCCTCATTCCGTTTGCCGCTGGACACGAGCTCATCCGTCAGAAAAAACAACGCCTAACGCTTATCGGGCCGATATCAGATATTTTATTTGATCAGATCATCGGCGCCGGATGTGTCCGTAAAATCAGAGCTGCCTGGGTGGGCAATGTCATTACCGGATCCTGTTACAATTTCCGCCGAGCAGTCGAGGGCGGCTCCCTGGAAATGGAAGACCATTCGAATCTAACGGTAGCCATGGCATTGCGGGCCGGCGCCATGGGAGTTCCCTTCATGCCTACCCGCACCGCGCTGGGTAGCGACCTATTTAAAACCAATTCTAGCCTGAAAACCATGACCTGCCCGTTCAGCGGTGAGACGCTGACGGCGGTGGCCGCGTTGAACCCGGATGTCTCCATCGTTCACCTTCAGCGGGCGGACCGGTATGGCAACGCCCATGCCTGGGGCAATCTGGGCCTAATCCGCGATGCCTGTCTGGCCAGCCGCCGCATTATTATCACGGCTGAAGATATTGTGGAGCCGGAAGTCATCAGCCGCGATCCCAACCGGATCATTACACCGGGATATCGGGTCAGTGCGGTGGTACATGCGCCCTGGGGCGGCCATCCTTCGCCAGTACCCGGTTATTATAATCGCGACCACCAGGGATTCCTCGACTACCGGACCGAAAGCAAAAGGCCGCAAGCGTTTAACGACTGGCAACAAAAATGGGTGCTTGGTGTACGAAACTGGAAAGATTATACGAAATTGCTGGGAGAGCAGCGCTTGGCCGAACTGGCCGTAAGACACCATGACTATTCAGAGCCGGTTGATTATGGATATTAATAGAAGGTTCAGGGTTTAAGGTTCAGGGCTCAAAGGTTCAGTTTTCAGAGGACAGAGGTCGGATGTCAGAAGACAGAGGACGGGTCATAAATACGGTAAGATGCACCCTGATTATCTGTCCTCTGTCTTCTGTATAATAGTAAGAGACGGCTATATTGAATAATTAACTGAATTCGTTGTAGACGAAAAAGATGCCCAAAAGGTCATATACATTACCTGAGCTGATGGTCACTGCTGCGGCCCGCGAAATCGAAGACGGCGAAGTCGTCTTTGTCGGGATGCGCCTGCCGTTGTTGGGTTTTCTGCTGGCCAAGAGCACGCATGCACATCGTGCGGTGGGAATTTACGAGCTGGGTATTGTGCGCGACGCACTGGCCCCCGAGCCCATTTTGACCATGGGTGACTTACCCAATCTTTATCGGGCGCAATGGCTGGCGGATACCGCCGATATGATGGGGTTGCTGCAGCAGGGTCTGGTAGGTGCTAGCTTCATCGGAGGTGCCCAGATCGATCGATTCGGCAATCTCAACACCAGTTACATCGGCGGGGTTGAAAATGTCACCACCCGCTTGCCGGGCAGCGGCGGTGCCTGTGATCTGGCCAGTCTGGCGCAACGGCATATTATTATCATGAATCATCAAAAACGCCGTTTTGTGCCCCGGGTCGATTATGTTACCTCGCCCGGATTCGGCGATGGCGCCGGCTGGCGCCGTAAAGTTGGATTACCGCGCGGGGGGCCGGCGACGGTGATCACGACATTGGGAATTTTGCGGTTTGACGCTCAAAGTCGTGAGATGATACTCGTTTCGCTTCACCCGGGCGTCAGTGTGGATGAGGTTTTAGAAAACACTGGCTGGCCGCTGAAGATCGCTGATGAAGTGACGCAAACACCGCAACCGACCGACACGGAATTGGCCATGCTGCAGCGATTTGATCCTCAGAAATACTGGACGAGTCGTTAAGCCTCAAGTTTATGTAAGATTCAGATTGCCGCGTAAAAAGCTCAGGTTATGCTTGACAAAAAACCATTTAGCTGTGATATAGCTATAAAATCATCTTTGGCAAATGAATGAAGTTTAGAATTTAAAGACATACGATCGAAAAGGAGGTACACATGAGTTTAAAGAGAATCAGTTTCTGTGCGACGCTATTTCTTATCGTTCTTACTCTGCTGATCAGTCCCGCTCTTGCCAAAGGGCCCTCCCTGGAAAAATGGAAACCCGCCTTCGATCCATCAGGTGCCAAATATAAGTTTATCGTTTCCAATGTCTCTCATCCGGTCTTAAAAGGTGTCTATACCGGATTTGCCATTCGCGATGAATTGTGGAAACGCACCAACGGCCAGATGTATCTGGACTATAAGCCCTTTTCCATGCTGGGGGGCGAGGTTGAAGTTCTCAACCAGCTGCAAATGGGCGCGATTCAGGGTATGGCGGTCAGCTCGGTGGCTTCGACCAACCTGGGCCCCCGATTTGGCATTGTTAACCTCCCGTTTCTAGTGGATTCTTTCGAAAAACTCGAAAAGTTCGTCAACAGCGGCAAGCTCTTTGACCATTTTTTGATGGCCATGGACCACCAGGGGATCATGGGAGTCGATATTGCCAGTTACGGTAATTACGGCTGGGCGACAACGGTACCGGTCAAAACCATTGCCGATGCCAAGAAGGTGAAATTCCGTATCGCAGAGGCGGCGGTAAACAAGCTGTCCTACCAGGCGTGGGGATTTAATCCGGTTGTTATGCCCTGGCCGGATGTGCCGGTGGCCTTAAAGCAGGGAGTTATCACCGGATTGGATCACACCCTGACGGTTTGCAGCATCACCAAAAAATTTGAGGTGGCCAAGTATTTCACTGAATTGAACTATGCCCAGGGTCTTTTTATCTGGCTGTTTAACAAAGCCTGGTTTAACAGTTTGCCGGCCGATCTGCAGAAAACCTTGGTTGAGACGGTGCAAGACATGTGTGCCGAGGCGCGAGTGGCCGCCAAGGCCCAGGAAATGGAACAGCGTAAAGCTGCCATGGCCAAGGGCATCGAATTCTTTAAACTGCCCGATAAAGAGATGATGACCCTTAAAAACCAGGCCGATTCGGTGCATCAAAAATTTGCACCTGAAATCAACAAACTCGAAGCCGGCGATAAATATCGACCGGAAAATTACCTGCTTGAAGTCCAAAAATATATGGGCTACACAAAATAACTTGATTAATTTTTCGCCTGGCACTAAAAAGGGGCTTCGGTCTGACCGGAGCCCCTTTTACTAATTTCAGAACGATAAGGGTGGATTCCATGTTTGGCAAGGTTCTTAATTTCCTGGACAAGGTCTTGAGCTTTTTTGAAGAATGGACCCTGTTTATCAGTGTTTTTGTCGCTTTGATAGCGCTTTTTTGCAATGTTGTTTTGCGTTACGGCTTCAACTATTCACTGGCGTGGTCTGAAGAATTGGTGCGCGAAGTCATCATCTATACGACCTTTGTCGGTTGCAGTTCCGCCGTCAAAATGCGCTCGCTGATTAAAATTGATGCTTCCGTCCAGATTTTTCCCAAGTTAAAAGTCCCCTTAACGTTTTTCAGCAATTTTGTGGTCATGATTTTTTCGATACTCATGATCTATTACGGCTGGCTGATGGCAGCCCTTCAGGTTAAAACGCAACAAAAGACAATTATCATGCAAATTCCGTATGTCTATCTTTATGCGATTCTGCCGTTAATGGGTGTGATGATGCTGATTCGGGTTATTCAGGTATTTTACGAGGATATCCAGGAACAAATGGCCAAGAAGGCTTCGGATTAATTTTTCGTCTACGTTGAGATAAGGAGAATCGGTTTATGGAAACCAGCCATATCGTCATCCTGGCGATTCTTTTAGGATGCATGGCGACCTATGTGCCTGTGTACATGTGCCTGTTTTTTACCGCTGTTTTAGGCTTCCTTTTTTTTACAGACCTGCCCATTCTCCTTCTGGCCCAGTCTCTTTTCCGCAGTATGGACAACTTTGCCCTGGTGGTGGTTCTTTTCTTTATCCTGTGCGGCAATATCATGACGGCCGGTACCATTGTGGAAAAGCTGATTAAGATGGCAAATTCACTTGTCAGCTGGCTCCCGGGCGGTCTCGGGATGGCCGGAGTGTTGGCCTGTGGGCTGTTCGGCGCCATTTCAGGGTCCACGGTGGCCACCGTGGTGGCACTGGGCGGCTTTATGATTCCGGCGCTCATCGATAACGGGTATCCGCAAAAGTATACCCTGGGCGTCATGACCACATCCCCCAATCTGGGCGTGATTATTCCACCCAGCATCGGCATGATTCTCTACAGCATGATCAGCAACGTGTCCCTTGAAGGTCTCTTCCTGACCGGATTTTTACCGGGTGTCCTCATAATGTTCGGCGTTTGCCTTTACACCTATTTCGTGTTTCGCAAGAAAAAAGAAATCGTACGTAAACCGATTCCCAAACCGGCCGAGCTTTTCGCCGTTTTTAAGGAATGTTTCTGGGCTTTGATGCTGCCAGTGATCATTTTCGGTGGAATTTTTTCAGGTGCCTTCACCGCCAATGAAGCCGCCGTGGTTGCCTGCGTTTACGCCTTTATTGTGGAGCTTTTTATTCACCGATCGATGAAGTTTTCGGATGTCAAGAAAGTCACCGTCAGCTCGGCGGTAACGTCCGCCACGTTGTTGATCATCGTTGCCGGTGCAACCTGTTTTGGCCGTTTGCTGACACTGGAAAATATTCCGGGTAAAATTACCGAAGCGGTTTTAGGCGCAATCACTTCTCCTTACGTTTTCCTTCTGGCCATGAACACCCTGCTTCTTTTTGTCGGTATGTTTATGGATATTATTTCAGCAACCATGATCCTGGGGCCGGTGTTTTTGCCGATGCTGGATGCGTTTAATATCAGCTGGATGCATTTTGGCCTCATTCTGACGGTCAATCTGGCTATTGGATACTGCACACCGCCAATGGGGGTCAGTATTTATATCACCGGTGCAATAGCAAATAAGGATTTGATATATATTACGAAGTCGGTGATTCCGTTTATCATCATTCAGATGATCGTGCTTTTTATCATAACTTACATACCGGATGTTGTTTTGTGGCTACCGAAAGTGATGGGTTTTTTACAATAGACATATCACAAAGCCGCATTCGATTTGAGGAGGGGCGCTAAATGTCGGGTGATCAATCTCTACTCAAGGGCAAGCATATCCTGGCAGTCGATGATGAGGAAGATATACTGGAAACCATCGCAGATATTCTGGATGAGTCGGTTGTCGACTGGGCCCGGGACTACGACAGTGCTTCAAAAAAAATAGAAAAAGGGCAATATGATCTGGTTATTCTGGATATTATGGGAGTCAATGGTCTCAAACTGCTGGAGGAGTCCGTTGAGCGGGGTATTCCGGCCGTCATGCTCACAGCCCATGCCGTCAGCCCGGAAACCCTGATGGAATCGATTCAAAAAGGTGCGATTTCCTATCTGCCCAAGGAAAAGCTTTCCGAACTCGATGAGCTGCTGGAAGCGATCTTAGGTGCTTATCAGCGGGGTGAGCCGTCCTGGAAACTGCTATTTGAAAAACTCGGTGACTATTTCGACCGTCGTTTCGGCCCCGACTGGAAAGAAAAGGATCGCGAATTCTGGTCGGAATTCAGCCGGACCTATTCGATTGGAAGAGGAATCCAGGAACGTCTCAAGCATGACAAAAATATTCGGGACAAGGGAATCTAATATCTGTCTGCCGGCCGTTAACCTGGATTGATCCTGCCTCGAAATTCTGTAAGATTTACCTTCCGATTCAGCTGAAACACGGAAGCCGTTTTCGGCCTAAAACAGGCGGTATTTATCCGATTTTTAGGCGCTTTCTTTCTTGACACCAATAGTGCCTTCCTCTATAGTTCATCCTTTGCGCCAGCAATGTATACAGTATACGATGGATACAATAACATCAATTTCAGGAGGGAAAAATGGAATTTAGTTTGCCAGAAGAACTTGAAATTCTTAGAGATACGGTGCGAAATTTTGCAAACGAAAAAATTGCGCCCTTTGCCGACGAATGGGACGAGAAGCATTATTTCCCTTACGAGGAGGCCGTCAAGCCCATGGGCGAGCTGGGTTTGTTTGGCAGCGTCATTTCCGAGGCTTATGGCGGATCCGAGATGGGCTGGCTGGCCGCTATGATAATCACCGAAGAAATTGCCCGGGCATCGAGTTCTCTCCGGGTCCAGATCAATATGCAGACCCTTGGATGTGCCTACACCATCGAAAAATATGGCAGCGAGGAGCTCGCCAAAAAATATATTCCCAAACTGGTCAGCGCCGAATACATGGGCGCATTTGCCATGACGGAGCCGGATGCCGGTTCTGATGTGATGGCCATAAAATCCCGGGCTGAAGATAAAGGCGATCACTGGCTTTTGAACGGGTCCAAGACCTGGATCTCCAATGCCGATGTGGCGGATGTCATCATTTATTATGCCTACACCGATCGTGATGCGGGTTCAAAGGGTATGTCGGCTTTTGTTGTGGAGCTCAAAAATTTCAACGATGTGCGTACTACCGCCTTGGACAAAATGGGATCCCGCTCGTCACCTACCGGAGAAATTTATCTGAGCGATACCAAAGTCCCCAAAGAGAATATTCTCGGCAGCCCCGGCGATGGTGCTAGAATCCTTTTCAGCTCCTTGAATCAAACCCGACTTTCGGCTGCTGCCGGGGCAGTGGGTGTGTCTCAGGCCTGTCTGGATGAAGTGGTCAAATATGCAACCGAGCGCAAGCAATTTGGCAAGCCGATCGGCGAATTTCAGATGAACCAGGATCTGATCGCCCAGATGTCCGCAGAAATTGAAGCCGCGCGTTTACTGGTTTACAAGGCGGCGTGGGCCAAGGATCAGGGCAGGTTGAATAACGGCCTGGATGTGGCTCAGGCAAAATATTTTGCGGGTGAGGTCGTGACCAAATGTGCTACTTATGCCATGCGAATTCTCGGTGCCTATGGCTATTCGACCGAATATTCCGTGGCGCGTTATTTCCGTGATGCCCCGACCTACACCATGGTGGAAGGGTCTGCCAATATCTGCAAATGGATCATCGCGCTGGATCAACTGGGCATCCGCAAAGCCAACCGCTAGATCAGCATAGCGCATGGAGCATAGGGCATGGCGTTTGTAGTCTCTGAAAGCAACCTTTACGCCTTGCTGAACACAATCCAAGTAAAGATAAGATGTGAAGTCCCGCCGCTTTGTGGCGGGACCCTCGAACAAAATCTAACAATTTTAGAGCCAGTTTACAGTTCATTCTAATTTTAAAATTACATATTGTATAAGAAATTAAGCATTTATATTGGTAGAACCTATCTCAAAAATTGTAGTTAGCGTTCAAGAGCAAGGCAGCGGCCGACGAAAAAGCGCAGCATACATGAAAGTATGTGAGCATTTTGTGGAGGTCGGTAACGCAGCTATTGAGTGTTAGATGCATTTTTGAGATTGGTTCCAGAAAGGAGTGAAGTATGGACATAGTCGTTTTGGTCAAACAGGTGCCGGATACCGAATCGTTGGTGCAGATTGCAGATGATGGGGTTTCGATTAAAACTCAGGATATCAAATGGATCATGAACCCATACGATGAACTGGCCGTTGAAGCCGCGCTGCAAATCAAAGAAGCTCAGGGCGGTACGGTAACCATTTTATCCCTTGGGCCCGACAAAGCAATTGAGGCCATTCGAACGGCCCTGGCCATGGGCGCCGACCAGGGGGTGCACATTAATGATCCTGCAGCCGCAGGCAGTGATTCTTTAGCGACTGCAAAATTGTTGGTTGCAGCGCTAAAAGAAATACCCTATGAATTGATTATCGCCGGGCATCGCGCCGTAGATGAAGATAACTATCAGGTGGCATCAGCTGTAGCCGAATTGCTGGGTATTCCCCAGGTGTCCATGGTCAATAAAGTTGAATTGGCCGATGGCAAAATTATCTGTGATCGCACCATTGAAGGTGGCACCGTTGTCCTAGAGGCTTCATTGCCGGCGCTGTTTACCACCCAGCGCGGGTTAAATGAACCGCGCTATGCCTCATTGCCCGGTATCATGAAGGCCAAGAAAAAACCCGTGGATGTTAAAACCGTTGCCGATCTGGGGGTCGATGCTGCTCAAGTTGGAGCAGCCAATCGAAAAATAAAGATAAAAGCGCTGAGCCTGCCCCCTGAAAGGCAGGCCGTCAGGATGGTCGAGGGCGAAGCGGCAGCCGATAAAGCAGCAGCGCTGGTCAAGATTCTACACGAGGAAACCAAAATTATTTAGAGGAGACATAAAATGGCACAAGGTGTTTTTGCGATAACGGAGCAAAGAGACGGAGAACTCCGGAAGTTAAGCTTTGAGGTTGTGAGCGAAGGACGTCGGGTGGCCGATGGTCTCGGAACCGAACTGACGGCTGTTTTGCTGGGATCCGGTGTCGACGGTCTTGCAGAAGAACTCAAAAAGTACGGTCCGGATAAGATACTGGTCGCCGATGACGCGGGCTTGGCGGATTATACAACCGATGCGTATAGTAATGTACTGGCCGAACTGATTCAATCCACGGATCCGTCCATTATTATTATGGGCGCTTCGGCTCAGGGCAAGGATCTGGCAGGGCGCCTGGCGGCCAAACTGGATGCCGGTGTGGCTATGGATTGTGTGAAAGTGCAGATCGAAAATGGCAATTTGATCTGCACCCGACCGATGTTTGGTGGGAAAATCAATGCAGATGTCGAAATAGAAGGTGATCGTCAAATCGTTGCCATCCGGCCCAACGTTATGGATATTACGGAAGCGACCAAAGACAGTGCTGTTGAAAAGCCGGCGGTACAACTCGGTGAAGTTAAAACCTCGGTCGTCGATAAGAAAATGGATACCGGTGATAAAATCGAGTTGACGGAAGCGGATATTATCGTTTCCGGGGGTCGCGGGACGGGCGGAGATTATGCTGCCGTTGAAGCACTGGCTGATGCCCTGGGCGCTGCGGTCGGCGCATCGCGTTCAGCTGTTGATGAGGGCTGGCGACCTCACAGTGACCAGGTGGGCCAAACCGGCAAAACTGTATCACCGACACTGTACATTGCCTGTGGTATTTCAGGCGCCATTCAGCATCTGGCCGGTATGTCGACTTCCAAATACATCGTTGCCATCAACAAGGACGAAGAGGCGCCGATTTTCTCAAAAGCAGATTTTGGAATTGTTGCTGATCTGTTTGACGTTGTCCCGGTGCTAACCGAAGAGGTAAAAAAAGTAAAGGGCTAAACGCTTTCTATGGCGTTCACCTGCTGATTCTTTCGGATCTTGTATTTTGTTGCTCATAAGATCAGCCCTGCTGTTGCCGGCAGGGCTGATCGTTTTTGAAAGAAAGGGGTATTCAATGGCAGCTGATTTAATTGAAAAGACAAAAAAAACTGCCGGGCTGTACTTTAAGGATGTTCCGGGCGAAAGGCCTTTTGATCTCTGGTGCTCATTTGACAAGAAGCTGGCCAAAGACCTATCCCTTTTTATCACAGGCCAGATGTATGCCCGTGAAAAGATTCCGCATCAAACCCGTCAGCTGGTAACCGTCGCTGCCCTGACGGTGCTCTCCCGCCTGGAGGAACTAAAGCTTCACATCCATGCAGCATTAAATGTCGGGTGCAGGCCGCAGGAGATCGCCGAAGTCATTTTCCAGACCGCCATTTACGGTGGCATGCCGGCGACCAATCAAGCGCTGAAAACCCTGAGGTCGGTATTGGAAGAAAAGAATCTCTGGCCTTTGGAGGAATAGTCACGGTTATATCCCCGGCGGGTATCGAGAGAAAATTTTCGGATTGAATCCGACCATTAAACTGTTACCGCAGAAGAACAAAAAATTGAATCCGCGAAGGATTTAAAAATGTCACCTGTTTCATTGGACAGCAGTTGACAGCGGGAGGCTTATACATATACTCTGACTGAGTGCAAGCTTACCCGGTTTGATTTTTATGTCGATTTTAGATCTTTGAGGGAGGCTCTGATGAGTTTAAAACTGAAACAAATTGTGGTGTCCATCGAAAATGCGCCCGGCCGATTGCACGAGGTTACTGAAGCGCTCGGCAATGCCGGGATTAATCTGCGTGCACTGAACCTAGTGGATACCGGTGCTTTCGGCCAGTTGAGGCTGCTGGTTTCGGATGTGGTAACTGCCCGCAAGATTTTAATGAAAATGCAGATCCCGGCTTACGTCAATGAAGTCGTTGCAGCCGAAATTGAAGATAAACCGGGCAGCCTGGCGGACCTGCTTAAGCCGCTGACCCGAGCAGGTGTGTCCATCATATTTATGTATGCCTTTATTACATTTGCTCAGGGTAATGCCATCATGATCTTCCGTTTCAGTGACAATGACAAGGCTATCGAAGTTTTGAAGGCCAGCGGCATCAATTTGCTGGATCCCGAATCATTCGGGATTCTTGAAAACAAAATTTGACCATTTATCAAGTGCCGGTTCGAAATACCATTAAAGCCCAACGGTCATACAGGGATTAATTAAAGCCTTTTCCATTCTCCAGCCTGTTGTTCTACGATCCCTTATACCAGATGCCGATATATACAGCATTATGGAAAGCGGTTAAATGACTTCTCGCAAACCCAAAAATCCTACCGCCAAATCTACTCGGCGAAAGCCCGACAAATCCCATGTGGCATCGGACAGCAATACAGAAACAACCCAGATACAAAAAGAGCGCTATCGTGTTCTGATCGAAGATGTAGCCGATGGTTTTTACGAAGTCGATTTAAAGGGAAATTTCCTGTTTTTCAATGATGCACTCTGTCGAATTTTCGGTTACTCCCGCAGCAAAATCAAAAACAGCAATTTCCGCTTTTTTATGGATGAGGAAAATGCGAAAATTGCCTTAGAAGCGTTTAACAAAATATATCGTACCGGCAAGGGAGTGGTGGATATCAGTTGGAAAATCATACGCAAGGACGGTGAAAGGCGTCATCTGGAAGTTTCTGCCAACATGATAAAGGATAACACCGGTGAGCCGGTTGGATTCAGAGGCATCACCAGAGATGTAACCGATAAAGTGATGGCTCAGCGGGCCTTAAGAGAGTCTGAATCCTGCGCACTGGAGCTGTCCCAGCAAAGCAGACGGGCCGAGCGGCGTTACCGGGCTTTTTTAAGTTTTCTACCCATTCCCGTATTTGTGTTTAACCTGGATAATACCGTCTCCTATTTGAACCCGGCTTTTGAAAAAGTTTTCGGCTGGCGCTTCGAGGAACTGGCGGGTAAGAAAATACCCTTTGTACCCGAAAATTTTAAGGATCAAACCATTGA
>JASFNW010000027.1:0-42843 GCA_050116835.1 Desulfobacterales bacterium | reverse complement strand
ATCACCTACCATTCCCACAACGGCGAAAAGACCAACCGTGAAATATATATCAACAAGGTACGAATGCTGCCGCAGCCCCTGGGCAGCATCTTAAACTGCCTGATGGACGACACGGGTAAAATCGTCAATGATGAACTGGCCAATCAAAAGGTCGGCGTGGTCGATATCGGTTTTCGCACAACCGATTTTACGATTCTTGATCATTTGCGATACATTGACCGCGGCAGCCGCACTTTTGATAATGGTATTTCAAAGGGATTCGGCGTCATTTCGAACAAACTGCGAGAAAGATGCGGCGTCAGCGTTGAGCTCTATCGGCTGTATAAGGCAGCTGAGGAAGGCACCATTAAAATGCGGGGACATGGTTTCTCGTTCGAAAAAATCAGGGATCAGGTCTACTCCCAGCTCGCATCTACCATTGCCAACGATCTTGACCGTCTTTGGGCCGACGATTGGGATATCGATTCCATCATTCTGACCGGCGGGGGCTGCCGGGAACTGGCCACCTACCTGCACCCGCTGATTACCGGCAATGTCATTCCCATCGACAGCAGTGCCGATCCCCGGCTCAATAACGTCCTTGGCTATGCCAAATACGGTAAATACATCTGGGGCGAAGCCGTAAAAGAGAACCCGGCAGCCAAGCAGGCCGGCACCGAGCAACCCGAGCCGGAATCCGAGCCGCTAACCGGAACCGGTGAGAAATTTGGCAAGGCTGGATTAACACAGGTAAAATAGCCCTTATTAAATCGCAAATCAGAAGGGTCGCTTTTTAGCCTCCCGGGTTTCAGCGCTGCCCTAAATAAATCTTTTTGCCTTTCTGCACTACTCTCAAGCCAAAATGGTTCAGCGTTTGGTTGAGGGGCCGACCGAATAAAAAATCAAGTATGTCTGCGTCCAGCCCGCCCTGGGATACCACCAGTTTTCGGATTTCATTGTCAAATTGAATGAGTTCGACAAGCTTTTGGCGCGCCTTGCCGGGTTTATCACTGTCTATGGCTTTTACCAGAGCAAGAATCGTATCGTAATTACAGCGCTGCTGATGATCTTTAATTAATTCCCACAACCCTTTAATATCAGACAGTAAATCTTCGCGTCTCAGTCTCTTTTGCGCATACAGCGTTTCCAGTTCGGCTGTATCCCAACATTTAAGTGCCCGGCATTCGATCGGCCGGTTATCATAAATGGTGCAGGCTGCCTGTGCTTCATCAAAAAACAAACACGTCCAGCTGTTGCCTTTGCCCTTGATCTTGATGATATCCGAGCCTACCGGCTCAAGACACTGCTTGATGTTATCATAGGCCATTTCACCCTTTCGAATGGTGTACAAACATTTAGACGGAATCTCGCCCGTTTCGATCAAGGCCTTATCGGCCTGGTGAAATGAGGGTCCGCCTTTCTGGCAGCAGGTGCCGCAGCGTTGGCACGTTGCAACGGCCTGCCCTTTGCGATCCGGTGCGGGTTGATTTGATCCTTGATTTTTGTTGTCTGCTTCAGCATTCATACGGCGACCATATCAAAGAGCGCACCATTTAACAATTTAATCCAAAGGACGTTTGCTTAACCTCAGGATTTGCATTATCATACAAACTGAAGCGGCTTTAAAATTATTTGCGACCCATTCAAAAAATGAAAAACTTAATCCTTCATACCGAACAAATCGATGACAAAGAGCTGTACCGCAAGTTTGAAGAAGACCCCAAAAGCTTGCCGATAATTGCCGAAATGATTAAACTTCATCCGTGCGAATTTCGCAAGCCATTGAAGATCAGCGTTAAGGCATTTAGAATTAGGGAGCTTTATGAAGTCGAAGGTCGTTTCGAGACCCAAATTCGCCTCAGCTGCAGTCGCTGCCTAAAAGAATTTGATACACCGTTGGCGTCCGACTTTGCCCTGACCTACACCAGAGAGGTGCCCGGCCTGATGGACGTTCTGGATGAAAAAGAGATTGAATTGAAGCTTGAAGATGTCGGGTTGCTGTATTTCCGGGGAGAAGAAATTAATCTTCAGCAGGGTATCCAGGAGCAGGTGGTGATGGCCTTCCCCGTTCAGCCCCTGTGTGCTCAGGATTGCAAAGGCCTGTGTCCGCAATGCGGGTCGGATCTCAACCTGAAACAATGCGGGTGCAGTCAAAAACCTGCTTCCAATAAATTTGCGGTGCTAAAGCATCTAAAGTTAAATAAGGGCTAGATCTCATGTTATCAACCCAGACATGCAATAATCCAGTATTCCTATATTCCAACAAATGCGATGACCATAATCCCATTGAGACCTCGGTTGCCCCAAACGACCCGGTTTTTATGCTGAACGACAATCCCGCGAAATTTTTATGACGGAATCTAAAAGATACAGTCGCAGAATCCTGAGACACCCGGGCCAACTCATGTGGCGGGTGCTGAAGGGTTTCAAGCGTAATCAAGGGCTGCTGTTATCCGGCGGGGTGGCCTACAATACCCTGCTGTCCATCATCCCCATGATGGCGCTGATCTTAATCGGGCTGTCCCAATTTATCGAGCAGGATAAGTTACTGGAAATCATCATACGAGAGCTGGAACTCATTGTCCCCGGTCATGCGGACAAAATTGCGGCTGAAGTCGGAGCATTATTTCAATATCGCCAGTTTGTCGGCATTATCGGAATCGGCGTTATGCTGTTTTTCAGCTCCATGGCCTTCAGCATGCTGGAATCTGCCATGTCGGTCATTTTTTACCATCGCATCAAGAAGCACCGGCGTCACTTTCTCATCTCGGCCATTATCCCTTATATCTACATGATTTTTATGGGCGTAGGGATCGTGATTATTTCGGTCATTGCCGGTGTGCTGGACGCCATTGAGGGAGAAACCCTGACCATTCTCGGCAAAAGCTTCGGTTTTGCGTGGGCTTCCCAGATTGGGCTTTACCTGGTGGGAATCGTCGGCCTCATATTGATGCTGTCTTCATTGTATCTCGTCATGCCGTTCGGGCAGATCACCATTAGCCACGCCCTTCTCGGTGGGACCACAGCCGCGATTCTCTGGGAAATTACCCGTCACATACTGGTCTGGTATTTTGCCAAGCTCTCTCTGGTCAGTGTCATATACGGCTCTTTTGCCACTGCGGTCGTCATATTGCTGAGTATCGAGGTCGCCTCTGTTATCTTGCTATTCGGTGCCCAGGTAATTGCCGAGTTCGAACGCGCCACCGAAGAGTTGGCACGGGCCGACAGGGAAAAGTCAGAGGCGGACTAGTGGATCCGGTTCGGGACCATGCAAATCACGGCGTAAAGGCCCGCCACCGTTTTGGCGGTATTGGTCACACCGGTCTTTTCTGTGATCTTCCAACGCCTGGGTGAATTCAAGCGCAGGCCCGACAAAGCTTCCGACGAACCTGCGGTTCAAACGACCGACATTGAGGCAACATAACCCTTCCAAAACGTAAAATTCTCCTGAAAATTTTTATTCACAAATGCATATCATCAGCTTGATTTAGCCTTCGATTGATATATGATGTTGGGGGTAACCTGTATGTTATTAAACGTAATTTGATTGAAGAAAGCTTTGATAATGCAAGACCCGGTTTCAAAGAAACAGTCGCCAAAAAAGAAATTAATCCTGCGGGCATGGTTCTGGATGTTAGTCGGCCTCGTGATCGTCGGGGTGCTGTTTATCATTTTGCTGCCGCTCGGCATTGATTATGGGATCGAACGCTACCTCAAGGATCAGGGCGCGGATCAGGTCAGCCTGGAAGATGTGGACTTCAACCTGCTTACCGGTCGCTTGATGTTGACGAACTTGAGCGTCATCATCGACAATCAGACAGTTTCTAAGATCTCGCAGGCAACTCTTAACATCGAGTGGAGACCCTTTATTAGTAAGCGTTTTGTTCTGAAGCGTTTGAGTGTCAACGATGCACAAATAGCGGTACAAGTGTCTGAGGGTGACCGTTGGCACATCGGTGGTATTAAACTGCCTCAAAAAAATGAGGCCTCCGGGCCTTCTACATGGAATTTCGGTCTTGAGCGAGTATCTGTCAAAAACAGCATCATCAAGTTTATTAGTCCCCAACTGTCGTCCGATCTAAAAATCCAGCAGGCAAAAATTTCAAAGTTGAGCAGCTGGCTGCCTGAGCGCAAAGCTCGATTGGAATTCGACGGTCAGCTCAATGACGGTAAGCTGCAGTTCAAAGTCGACGTTGCTCCTTTTGGAAACGACGTCGACGCCGCCGGTCAGATTAGGCTAACCGGCATATCCCTGGCGCCTTTCGCCCGATTACTCAAGCTGCAAACCGACGCTCTGGAAGGTCGCCTGAACGCCGACCTGAAAATTGAGACCCGACAAACTGCAAGCGCCGGTTTCAGCTACCATCAAGAAGGTCGCCTTAATCTTCAAAAAATCAGCACCTTGATTGGTGGCGCTGGCTTTTCCGGTGACGGTCTTGCCTGGGATGGAACGGTTCAAATCGATAGCCCCGAATCCGAAAAAGCGCTGAGAATCAAGGCCGATGGTCAGCTGACCGGAGCCAAACTAACCTCGGCCAACAAAGATGAAACGTTACGGATTCAGCAGGACGACCTCGACTGGAAGGGTAAGATAGGCTTTTCCCAATCCGCTGCAGTCGCAGAACTGAATTTAGACGGAACGCTTGCAGCCCGCGACACGAATATAACCGGGCCTGAAATAAATCTATCTGAAGAAAAATTGAACTGGAAAGGCGTGCTCAACTTTTCAAACCCGAATGCGAATGCCGATACACACATCACATCCGAAGGAGAGCTTAAATTGGGTCCCCTGACACTGAACCTGCTCCAACAAAAAATAGCGTTCGAAAATGCCGGTTTGCAATGGCAGGGGACACTCGACTTTGCGCAAAATCAAACCAACCGGAAAATGAACGCCAACGGTCAAATAAGTTTAGCCGATCTTAAAATGGTATCGCCGCAGATAAATCTTGCCGAAAAGATACTCAGGTGGCAGGGAGCCATTGAATTTTCTTCATACGCCGGAACTCGAGGCCGCGACCTCCTCGCAGATGGAGCACTCGACAGCAGCCGTTTGCGGCTGAACCTGATAGACCGCAAAATCAAATTTGAACATCAGGGGCTGTCCTGGAAAGGGCGCCTGGATTCCAGGGAAACAAAAGATTTTTCAGCCCTCAAGGCCGAAGCGGACGTCATATTTAACGGTATCCAAATTTTACATTCAGAAACCGGCCGCCCCCTGTTTGACGCGGATCGAATTGAACTGCAGACCATACGGCTTGACGGACTGGATAAAATGACTGCTGCGAAAGTCACATTGAACGGGATGGCATTGCTTGCAGATCCTCAGGGCAGTTCATCCACCGCAGAGCCTTCTCTTCTTCGAACACAGAAAGTCCTGTTGAGTGATGTCCGGCTTTCTCAGCAAAACAAACTTGCCATCGATTCCATCCAATTGAATGCGCTCAATACCTACGTCCGTCGCGACGCGGAGGGGAAATGGCCGGCCATTGCCAGATGGAATGCCATCAAAGGCGACGTTTTTTCTGCAGATCAGAAACAGCGAAACCCCGCTGATAAGAATACGGATAAGAAGTCTGAGGCATTTAACTATCGCATCGGGCAGATTGACATCACCGGCGACAGTGGACTGCAATTCAAAGATGAAAGCGTTCGGCCGGCTTTTGATATCGACTTGAGTATGCTGGAGGCGCATCTTTCCAATCTGGACAACCGTCGTCCGGAAGAGCCCGCATCCCTCAAGCTGCTGGTCTCCGACACCAAAAACGCCCGCCTGTCGCTGGACGGCACCCTGCAGCCGTTTGCCGGGCAACTCAATCTAGATTGGGTCGGTAAAATCAAGGCCTTGGAGTTACCGCAACTTTCCCCGTATGTCATCCAAAGCACCGGATACCGTTTTACCAGCGGCGAATTGGAAGCCGACGTTCCGTTAAAAATCGACCGCAACGAGCTTAAAGGCGAAATCGATCTGACGCTGCTGAACCCCAGAATAAAGAGAGTCAAGGCAGAAATTTCCGACGAAAAACGGCGGGAGAAAATTCGGCTGAATATGACACTCGATTCGGCTTTAAGGCTGCTGCGCGACGAGCAAAACGACGTAAAACTGAAAATACCCATCAGCGGCAACATCAATGATCCGCAGTTCAGCGTTGCCGACGCCATCAATCAGGTATTGGCCAAAACACTCCAGAAATCTGCCCTTTCGTATCTAAAGTATATGCTGGGGCCTTACGGCATCGGCATCTCGGTCGCCGAATTCGCTTATGAGCAGGCCACAAAGATTCGTCTCAATCCCATCCTATTTGCACCGGGGAGCGATGATCTTGATGAAACGGCCATCGATTATCTGAAAAGAGTGGCCGCCATTATGAAAGATTACCCGGAGGTGCAGGTGAGCGTGTGCGGTGTGGCCACAGAAAGCGATCGCGCGGCGATGAATAAAAACACATCGACAGACACTGCTCTCTTGGCACTTGCCAGAAACCGCGCGGACAGTATCGAAGATCAACTGGTCAAATTGAACGGAATCGATTCAAATCGAATTATCGCCTGTGCGCCTGATATTGATAAAAGCGCAGAAGGCAAACCCCGGGCGGATCTCGAAATCTAAAGGCTGAACTCGCAGGGGAAAATGGCGTTAAGGTCTACCCCTTCAATTTGCACGGATTTTTTCTTCTTTTTTCTGACTGAATTCCTTCACAATAAACCGGTAAGCGATATAGTACTTATAGATATTGCTCACGTACTGTACCGTCTCGGCCCCGATCCGCCGGGCGGCTATGTTTTCGACGTTACGAAACCAGATATTGGCATCGAATCCGGATTGCTGAGCTTTCTGCCGCAACCGCATGATTTTGCCGGGGCCCGCATTGTAGCTGGCAAACGCAAAGAGCATCTTGTTGAGTTTACTCATGGGTTCGTTTTTGAAATAACGATCATATAGAAATCGAAGGTATTTAACGCCGGCGTGGATGTTGTTTTCCAGGATGTCTATTTTGCGAATGTTCACGTTGGGATCGGCCGCGGTGCTGGGCAGCAGCTGCATGACCCCCACAGCGCCGGCCGGGCTGCGCTTGCTCTGATCGATGCCGGACTCCTGATAGGCCTGGGCGGCGATCATCAGCCAGTCAAAATCGTATTCTTGCGAATAGCGTTTAAAGTATTTAACCGCATCTTTGAAGCGCTGGAGCTCTTTTTCGGCCAGGGCGTTGCGCACCCATTTGGTGTTTTGCAGATAGCGTTTGTACAAAATGTTGCCCTTCAGCGTTCCTTTTTTGTGAGTTTGGATGAAGCCATCGATGACCTTTTTCAGCCGGAGACTATTTTTGCGAATCGCCCAGGCGATCTGCCCGCCGCTCCTAAGTTTGATGCCCGGGTGCAGCTTTAAATCCTGAAAGATTTGAGCCCAGAATTCTGCCTTGTGATTGTCAATTACAATCATCGGGATAAGGCCGACATTCATCAATTCCAGAAGATCTTCATCTTCCAGGTATTCATCCGCCAATATTATTTTGACGGGCTTCTTGCCGGATTTTTTAAACCGGGCGTTGAGCTTCAAGAGGCTTTCATAGTAGCTGCTGGATTTTCTGACATGGATTTCTTTTCCGGACAGATCATCGATGGTTTGGATGAATGGTGAGCCTGGCCCGGTAATGATGATTTCATTGACACCCGTCAGCTGGGGAGCAGAAAAATCTACTTTTTTCTGGCGCGCCGGCGTGATGGTTAGATTCCCGGCAGCGATATCCCCTATCCCTCCCACCAGCGCCGGCAAGAGCCGGTCGCGTCTGGTGGGAATAACCACCATTTTGATTTTAAGGGCTTTGCGCTTCAGCTTTGAATTCACATAAGTCTCAAATTCTTTGAGAAGCTCGTAAGTCAGGCCGCGCTGATCGGCACCATCCAAAAAGTAAAATGTCTTGCTCGGGGGTACCAGGGCCCGGATCAGATGCCTTTTTGACATCCCGTCGAAGTCACCGGACCATTTCTGCAAGACGCCGAGATCGGATTCAATAGCCTGAGTCTCGGTGGTACTCATGGATAGAAAAGAAACGGAGAATATGAAGAGAAGTAAAGGGGCGGCAGTCAGAATTGTGCGGCGCATGTCGCTTCTCCATCGGGGCAATATCGTCTTTTCACCCAAAGGGCACGGCTTATGATTTGTCGTTCGGGTCTAAATGGGTATCAGATACAATGCATCTTTGCAAATGAAACCAAAGGAAATCGTCCGCAGAATATGTATGACCGATTCGTTTTCTTGTATCAATTGAAGCCTGCATTTCCGATAAAGGGCCGGTATTTTTATTGACCCGCCCACAGGCGACGTTGTATTTGCAGGTTAAGCAAGTGCGGCAACTGCCCACTTCGATCATCAGATCACCGCTTTCCTGTATTTTTTATTCACTATCTCAGCCTGCGAAATAATTTTGCATTAGAAAAAGCCTCTCATTTTGGCTTGCGCATCATCCCATTCTATGATTTAAATTTCGGATCTTACTGAATGAATATCATCAGCAATAAGAAGTTCTCCTGAAGGCAACTCAAAAATCAATAGGGATCATTGTATGCGAATGAATTTATTTAACTTTATACCTTTAGGCGATAAAGGTGCGGCAACAGTTCAACTGGCAGTATTTAGTCTAATCGCTACCGCGTGGCTGAGCGGCTGCACCATGGTGGGACCGGATTTTGTCAAACCCCAAGCACCGGTCCAATCCGAGTGGATCGAATCCCGCGACCCGGGTATAAAGACCGAGCCCGTAGATTACAAAGATTGGTGGTCAGTTTTTAACGACCCCGTGCTAACGCGTCTGGTCGAAACTGCCTATCAGCAGAATCTGCCACTTCAAATCGCCGGCCTGCGCATATTTCAGACCCGTGCCCGGCTGGGCGTGCTGGTCGGCAATGTCTATCCCCAGCAGCAGCAGGGCAGAGGCGGCGCCGATTATAATCACATTAGCGAAAATTCCCCTAACAGCCTAAACATCGACGACTCCTACTGGCAATATGATGCCGGCTTCGATGTAGCCTGGGAATTGGACATATGGGGAAAATTCCGGCGGGCGGTTGAGTCCGGCGTGGCCAATCTGGAATCATCCATCGCCGACTATGATGACGTTCTGGTCTCTTTAACGGCCGAGGTTGCCCGCACCTACGTATTGTTGCGCACGTTTGAAGAACGGCTCGAGATCGCCAGGCGAAATGTTAAAATCCAGCAGAATTCCCTGGAAATCGCTGAGGTCCGCTTCAAGGCCGGAGCAGTCACCGAGCTGGATGTGGCTCAGGCCAGATCCTTATTGAAAAACACCGAAGCTTTTATTCCGCGCTTTGATGCCGGTATCCGTCAGGCCAAAAATGCCCTCGCCGTCCTGCTGGGCAAATTGCCGGGCGAAATCGATCACATGCTCGGCGGTCCGCGGCTCATTCCGAAGGCACCGGCGCAGGTGGTGGTGGACATCCCGGCGGAATTGTTGCGCCGGCGACCGGATATTCAACTGGCTGAATATCAAATCGCCACCCAGACCCCGTTAATCGGCGTCTCCAAAGCCGACCTTTATCCAGCCTTTGAATTGTTCGGCTCCTTTGGCCTGCTCACCAGCACTTCCAAAAATACCAAAGCCGGCGGCACAAGCGGCAGCAGTTCCAGCGATTTGTTTGACACCGACAGCTTTGAATTCTTCGGCGGGCCGTCTGTTCGCTGGAACCTTTTCAACTATGGCCGTATCACAAACCAGGTGCGTGTCGAAGACGCACTTTTACAGCAGTTGATTGTCAGCTATGAAGACACCGTCATCCGGGCCCAGCAGGAGGTGGAAGATTCGATGGTGGGCTTTTTGCGAAGACAGGAGGAGGCTAAGTTTTTAGAGGACAGTGTGAAGGCCTCCCAGCGAGCAGTGGACCTTTCCATGCTGCAGTACAAAGAAGGTCTCGTCGATTACCAACGCGTGCTGGACAGCCAGCGGTTTTTATCAGACCGGCAGGACCTATGGACGAATACGCGCGGAGAAGTTATTTTAGATCTGATCGGCATGTACAAAGCCATGGGCGGCGGCTGGCAAATCCGTGAAGGCCAGAAATTTGTAGCCGAAAAGAATATCGACGCCATGCGACAGCGCACCAACTGGGGCGATTTGCTCGAACCGGAAGCGGTGGTAACGCCGGCGACAGCCAAGGAACGCCAGCAATGGCGCTGGCCGGACTGGTAACTCATCGAGGGAAGCATTCCGAAAGCTGAACCACTCGGCTTGATCGAATGTTGCAGGGATTCAGAGGAGATTCAGCCCAGCGGCGACAGGACAACCTTGTTATGGTAGGGTTTCGGAACCCTTCATAAGGCCGGAATTAATCTGCACAGGCATAAATCAGACTTATTCTTCCCTGTTGGGTGTTGGTTTTCCTTTATATTTTCTTGTAAAAAGTTGAGAACAAAGATGAATTCATAAATTTTCATCCTGAAAGGAGCGATCGATGAAACAGGTGACCGTTTTAGCAGCTCTGCTATTTCTTTCAATCTTTCTTTGCGGACCGGTTGGCGCACAGGATCCGATTGTGTATCCTGCCAAGGGTCAAAGCGAGGATCAATTAGAGAAGGACAAATATCAGTGTTATTCCTGGGCCAAGAAGCAGACCGGATTTGATCCCATGAAAACGCCCACCGCAACATCGGCACCACCGTCGCAAGAGGAGAAGGTCTGGGGTGCCGGCAAATCCGGGGTGGCCGGGGGTGCGACCGGGGCAATTGTCGGTGGCATCGCAAAAGGCGGAAAAGGGGCGGTTAGAGGCGGCCTCCTTGGCGCCGGCGCCGGCGCCTTGATCGGCGGCGTGCGAAGTTCGAATCAGCGGAATCGCGAAGAGCAGAAACGCAAAGAATGGGAACGCAAGGAGGCAAATAATTACGTGCGTTCACGCACCGAATACAACCGCGCCTTCGGGGCATGTATGGAGGGACGGGGATATTCGGTGAAGTGATGTTAGATTTTAGAATTTGGATTTTGGATTCACAAAGGTGGTTTGCGAAGTAATTAAAAACTGAATTCTGAATGCTGATGGTATATTTAAAAACATGGAGTGATGGGCTTAAAAAAGGAGTAACTATGAGGAATGCAAAATTATATGTATTCATGGTGATAGTCATCTGCATTTTCCCGTTTACGGCTGCTGCGGGTGATTTTGACGGATCCAAAGAACTCATCTGTGCCGTAATGGATCTTGTCGAATGCGGCCCCGGCGGCAAATGCCAGCAGGTAACTGCAGAAGCGGCCGGTATTCCCTACTTTTTTAAAATTAATTTCAAAGATAAAAAAATCCGCTCAACGCATGCCGATGGAAGCAAAAGAAGCACGGATATTGAAAATTTTGAAAAAATTGATGGTAAGATTATCATCCAGGGTGCCGAGGACGGGATCGAAGGTGTCAGAGATGGCGTGGGCTGGAGTCTCGCCATCGCCGAGGATACCGGCAAAACGGTGCTGACCGCATCCGGTGATGCCGTTGGGTTTGTCATATTCGGCGCTTGTACGGTCCCCTGAAAAGGATGGGATAGGGTTCAAGGGTCCCTGCACTTTTTGGGGCCGCTCGGTTGAAACCCTTTCATTTGTCTGCTAAGTACAGTGTAAGGCTCTTTAAAGATTAATAATTCCACTATAAAACCTTAAAGACGATATCCATGACCCGAGAATTTGACCCGCGCAAGAGTTATCTGACAGTTAAAGCGCATGAAAAGATGATTGCCTACGTCGGCTTTAAAGTTGACAACGACAAGGACGACGCGAATCAGGAGGGGGTTGTCAAAATATCCTCTTTTCAGCGTCCGTATGGTGGCGGATATTATACCCTGACGTTTATCGTGGATACCAGTGATGATAAAGACCTAAAAGAAATTTTAAAAAAACGCTTTGACAACCTTACAGAAGCCTCTTTAAAGCTCTATTTGGGAAAAGAAATGCAAAAAATCGTTAAGGTCTCTTTAGATTCCCTTGAGAAAATTCCGGAGTGGTATGTGGAAGAAGTGAGTGTGCATTTGAACAAAATGGATGAACGCGTAAACGTTTTGATTGAAGATAAATTGATTCCTGCGTTGACCGCCAGCCTGTCTTTTTCGTTTGATCCCGTGCAGTGGTGGCCGACTGACAAACCCGTTAGAGACCCTGAAGAAGTCTCCTGGATGGAACAGCTGTCTCTAAAAGCCCTTTTCAGACGGTGGTTCAAAGCGGGTTGAAATAAATAGGTGTACTGTACAATTTGCGCCAGGGTTTAATATACTCAAAGTCAAATACATACGGGAGGAACTGAGTACTGGACTATTGCGAGTTGTTACAATCAGAGCTTGATACGACCTGAGGAGCCAGCATGCCGGCACTCCATTTCTCTATCACTCCAATGAAGGGAGGGTTCATGTCGCTTAAAATCAATTCAGGCGAGTCTAGGCCCGGCGTTTTCACCATATCACCGATTGGATCCCTCGATGGGAATACTTACCAGATTCTGGAGTCAACCGTCGACGCGGTTTTAAAAGAATTGCCGGATGTGATCATCTTCGATCTGGAATTTTTGGATTACATTAACAGCATGGGCGTCCGGGTTTTATTAAAAACCAAAAAGGAGCTCGAAAAGAACGACGGCAAAATCATGTTTGCCCATTTGCAGCCCCAAATCAGAAAGGTTTTTGATATTTTAAATGCCTTGCCGACCCTGAAAGTGTTTTCCAGTATCCAGGAGCTGGATCAGTACCTGGATACAATGCAAAAGGCAGCCCGCTAAAACTGGATAAAAGCCGTTATCTTTTGCCCGACAACTATGTTACGGACGGCTTCAAAATGCTCCCGTACTGCCGTGTACGCTCCGCTTTTGAATCCGCCCGCGCCTTGTTGTCAGACAAAATCTAATCGCTTTTTATCCAGTTTGCCATATTACAGACAACCTGAATCCATCACTAGAGTGATATTTAAGCAAAGGTTATTTAAAATATTTAGACTGACCGTCCGCGTCGCCCCAGAGCGGCATAGGTCCGCTATACAGGCAAGAATGGGTGGGTATAGGTCGCGATGGCGCACAGTTAAAGCATTGATGACTATAGGCTCCATCACTCCATTACTCCAATTCAAATGAATTATGCAACTTGCGAAAGAAGACATAGCAGAACCGTGCGAGCTGAGTTTTGAAAAATCGGCGGAGGATACGCTGCGGGTTAGGCTAAAGGGCAGCTGGACCATCTATCAACAACTGCCGTCGGAAAAAAAGGTCGGCCGGCAGGTAGAATCGGATCCGGCGATCAAGCAAATTGCGTTTGATACCCATCAGCTGACGGATTGGGACAGCGGTCTGCTGACCTTTCTGACGAAAATTATCAATCAAAGTTCCGCTCATAACATCACCGTCAATCAGGAGGGGCTTTCCGAGGGCATCCAAAAATTGCTGCAGCTGGCCTTTGCGGTTCCGGAAAGAAAAGGCGCGCGCAAAGATGCGGTGCGGGAGCCTCTGCTGACACGCATTGGCGAAGCCACCATTGCAACCAGCCAGGCATCCGTCGATACGCTCAGCTTTATCGGCGAAGCTTTTCTGGCATTTCTGAGATTTTTTGTCGGCAAAGCCCGTTTTCAGCGCTCGGATCTGATGCTGACGATTCAGCAAGCCGGCGTGCAGGCCCTTCCCATCGTCTCGCTGATCAGCACTCTGGTGGGTTTGATCTTTGCGTTTATCGGTGCCGTTCAGCTGAAGATGTTCGGCGCCCAGATTTTTGTGGCCGACCTGGTGGCCATCGCCATGACGCGTGTCATGGGCGCTGTCATGGTGGGTGTCATTATGGCCGGTCGAACCGGGGCTGCTTTCGCCGCCCAGATTGGCACTATGCAGGTCAACGAAGAAATCGATGCCCTGCAGACCCTGGGGATCTCGCCCATGGAATTTCTGGTGCTGCCCCGCATGCTGGCCCTGATTCTGATGATGCCGCTTTTATGCGTTTATGCCGACCTGATGGGTATTCTGGGGGGGTTCATCGTCGGGGTCGGAATGCTGGATATAGCCCCCAAACAGTACATCAACCAGACCATAAACGCGATGAACCTGAACCATTTTTTCATCGGAATCGTGCATGCGCTCTTTTTCGGGATTCTGGTTGCGCTGGCAGGGTGTCTGCGGGGGATTCAGTGTGGTCGCAGCGCATCGGCCGTCGGGCAGGCCACCACATCGGCTGTGGTCACCAGCATTGTGGCCATTGTCCTGGCCACTGCGATCATAACCGTGGTGTGTAATCTGCTCGGGATTTAGTTTTTGGTGTTTAGTGTTTGGTGTTTTTAGGTTTCAGTGTTCAGGTTTCTGCTTCATCCTTCTGATGCTTAGAACCTGACACCTGACGCCCACTGATATTTGCAACCTGAAAACTATAGAATGAATTGATGACTGCCGAGAAGGACAAAATCAAAGAGCCCTACATCGTCGTCGATGACCTGACGATGGCCTACGGCAGTTTTGTAGTGCAGCATGACCTGACATTTACCGTTGACCGCGGGGACATTTTCATCATCATGGGCGGCAGCGGCTGCGGCAAGAGCACACTCATGCGCCATATGATCGGGTTGAAGTCACCGGCCAAAGGCAAGGTTTTTTACGGAGACGTCAGCTTCTGGGATACCGATCCGGAGCAGCGGGATCAAATCATGAAAAACATCGGCATCCTGTATCAAAGCGGCGCCCTGTGGAGTTCGATGACCCTGTCTGAAAACATTACGCTGCCATTGGGTGAATACACCGATTTAAGCCCCGAACAGATGCGTGAAATTGCATCTCTTAAACTCGCCCTGGTCGGTCTGGCAGGGTTCGAGGATTATTATCCTTCGGAAATCAGCGGCGGGATGCGCAAACGTGCTGGTCTGGCCAGAGCCATGGCCCTGGATCCGGACATCCTTTTTTTTGACGAGCCTTCAGCCGGGTTGGATCCGATCAGCGCCAGCTTGCTGGATGATCTGATTCTCGAGCTGCGGGACAGTCTGGGTGCAACCATCATCGTTGTCACCCATGAACTGGCCAGCATCTTTGCCATCGGCAACAATTCTGTTTATCTGGACGCGGATAAAAAAACCATGACCGCAGCCGGTGATCCTAAAAAACTGCTCAAAGGAACCCAAGACCCGGAACTACGCAAGTTTTTGACGAGGGGCAAAGAATAAAGGGTGGAACGATCAAATTAAGACGTTATGAAGAAAGATGATGACAAATATGGTAAGAATTTTTCGACCCACTCGATAGGGGGATTAATATATTATGAGCAAACCAGCAAATAAGACATTGATCGGGGCTTTTGTTGTGGGGGCAGTGCTGCTGGCCGTGGTGGCCATCGTGCTCTTTGGCTCCGGCAGGTTCTTTAAAGACGTCGATCATTGGGTCGCGTTTTTCCCCGGATCGGTCAGGGGGTTGAATGTGGGTTCACCGGTCGTCTTCAGAGGCGTGAATGTCGGACAGGTAACTGATATTATTGTCAATTTTGACTCTAACCAGCTTTCGGTAAATATCCCGGTCATATTTGAGACCGACCCGAAGCGGTTCAGAGACACCGGTACCCGGGTAATCCATGACGATCGAAAGATGCACGAGGCTCTGGTTGCACGGGGTCTTAGGGCGCAGTTGCAATTGACAAGCCTGGTCACCGGTCAGCTGGCAGTCAACATGGATTTTTTTCCCAATAGTCCGGTAAAACTATATGGTGTCAACAAAGCCAACCTTGGGATGGATGCCGAGGACTGGTGGGAGATTCCCACGATTTCAACAACGCTGCAGGACCTGGAACAGGCCCTGGGTGAAATTGATTTCAAGGATATGGCAGATGATTTTAAACGGGCCATGGACGGTGTCGCCAAACTGGTCAGTTCTCCCGAACTGCAGGCCAGTTTCGGGGAATTGAAGGAAACCCTCATCGCGGTGAAAACACTGGCGCGTAATTTAGACGGCAAATTAGAGCCACTGACCGCCAGTATCGAAGAAACGCTGACCGAGGCCCGGGCCGGCATCGGCGACGCTCGCGAACTCTTTGCCAACATCGATAAAAAAACGACCCCCCTGATATCAAAAATCCAAAAAGCAACGGAATCTGCCCAAATTGCCCTGGAGCAGGCGAGCCAGACACTTAATCGGGTAGAGCAAATTGTTGAAGAAGGCTCGCAGCTTCGCTATGAGGTCTCTGAGACACTCAGGGATATTTCGGCTGCTTCCCGCTCCGTACGCGTTTTAGCCGATTTTATTGACCAGCACCCCGATGCGCTCCTTCGCGGAAGGGTTACCCCAACGGGAGAAAAGTGATGCGCTCAAATCACATTAGCGTTAGCGGTATCGTTTTGCTGACCGGTTTACTGGTTTTAAACGGTTGTTTAGGGAGCCCCGGAAAGGCGCCTCCCATCCGATATTATGTTCTCACTTCTGCGTCCGGAGCAGAGAACAAAGACGCCTCGGTTGCAATTCTAAAAGATGCCATCATCGGTGTGGGTCCCATAAAATTGTCGCAGGTCTTGGACCGTCCCCAGATTATCATGCGCACCAGCAAAAATGAAATCCGGGTCGCGGATCTGGAGCGCTGGGCAGGCCCGCTGCAGGAAATTGTGGCCAATGTCATGGTGGACAACTTTGCGGTCTTGCTTCCCGGCACGGAAGTCCTTACGTTTCCCTGGCAGGTCACAATACCCGTCACCCATCAGGTGGCAATCGATATCACCCAATTTGACGGCATGCCGGGGGCTGACGTAATCCTGAGAACCCGCTGGAGTATTTTAGGCGAAGGCGCCAAAAAGATACTCGCCAACAAACAAACAGTTCTGAACGAGCCGGTCGGGGGAAATACAATCGCCGAGATGGTCTCTGCTCAAAGCCGCGTACTGGAAAAACTCTGCCGCGAAATTGCCGTGGAAATCAAACGGCTTGAAGAAACCGGTGCACGGCAGTAAGTTTATGATTTAAGGTTACAGATGAAGATTTGATAAATGCCCTGGTAAATTCCACCGGAGGCGGGTGCGCCGGAAGCTAAGTTCAACAGGGTAACCATTTAGAAGTGAGCATTCGAAGAGGCGAACATGAAAATATATGGTTGGCTGGTACTGATGACTTTATTTCTGGCGGCGTGCACCAGCGGCAAAACGGAATTTTTCCCGACCCAGGGGTATTCTGCCGATGCGGCGCAAGTGACGGTTATCCGCGAAAGACGCATGTTCGGGATGGGCTTTTCAATGAAGGTAATTCTGGATGGCGAGGTCATTGCGCGCTTAAAAGCCGGGCAATACGCAACGTTTTTTGTAAATCCCGGCGTCCACAACGTCGGCATACCGGATGAGAGCATCGCCGCTGTTCTGGACCGGGGGCGCAAACATTATTTTGCGATAACAACCGATTCATCCCAATTCGGTTTTGAGATCGCCCAGATCAGCGAACGCGAAGCAGAATCCTTGATGGCGCGGGCGAAATTAATTAACTGAGGGGTCGCGGCGATTTTCATTTAATTCCTTGCGGAGAGCGAAATGAATCATCGCTCACGAATACCGGGTCCGGCGCCGCAGGCGGATTTGAGTACTTCTGAAATTTAAAGCGGGGCTTTTGTGAGTTAAAAGCCCCGCTCTTTATTTACGCCGATTTCATCATATGGCGTCACTGCTGTTCGAACCGGAGGGGTTGGATGGAGGTATCGGTCCGTGTACAATTACAGGATATTTAAAATTTGAACACCACCATGACAGCCGTAAATAGCTGAGTTTCAGATCCCTCATCTACCACCGGGCTGGAATCATCGGCATCGCCCACCAGCTGTTTGACTTGAAGCAGACCCCGCAAATCCCAACTTTGCGCAATGCCCCAGTTCATACCCAGATCGAGGGCCACATCTTTGATGCCTTCATCCGCATTGTAGCGGTCCAAGCCGCTGCGCTGTGCATCGCTGCTGCTGACGCCAAAATAAGTTTGCATATAGTCATCATCGGCATAGGTGGTGCTGGCGCCCACAGTAAACACAAAATTTTCGCTGATAGGCCAGTTGTAACCGCCCTTTAAAGTGGCATACCAGCCGTCATAGGCATTGCCCGTATCGGCCAAACATTCCAAAAGCACATACCAGTTCTGCCAATTGATGCCGCCGAATAGACCCAGTTCATTGGCATCACTGATATTTTTCATATCATCAACCTGATTGTTCTCCACATCGCTGCGCGAAGGACGATAATTATAAACCGGTCCCAGACGCCAGAAATTGCTGGGGATCAGGTTGGCTCTCAGATTCAGCCCCAGCATTTTTACAAACATCCCATTATCAAATATGGCCGCGCCGGTCGGAACCGGCACCAGTTCGTAATCTTCCGAACCCTCGTAGTCGGGTTTGATACCGATGCCGCCCCCGATGGAATATTGCCCAGCCTCAACTCCCGGGATCACCAGTAATAAAATCAGCAGCCCTGCCAGCAATCCTCCGAACATGTGATGATGTCTCATCTTGTTCTCCTCCCCTGTCCCTAATAATTTGAAACTGCACAGAGCAGTTTAGTCAAAAATATGCCTACTGGAAATCATTATCAATAGGTAGGATTTTCCCCTATTTAAACTATTGTATACTGGAAAGCAAGATAAATTTGGCATTGCATTTTATCGTCGTTGTCAAAAAAACGTTCCGATTGCAGACCGTTTTTTTGCGACAACACTTATGCCGCCATCCTTTTTTCGAAACATTTTTATGACAAGCGGTATAATTAACAGAATCCTAGCAACGCAGTTTAAAAATGAGCAAACGGTGGAAACAAATGCCATTAGAAAGGGAGGGGAGAAAGCCGCAAGATCAACTTTTCGGATCGATCTTTTTAAGCTCCAGGCCCAAAAGAGTGATATCATCCTGAGGCTTGGTATGTTCACCGAAATTGAGTAAAGACTCAATGGCTTGCTCGATGATCTCGGTGATGGATTCACTCTGCAACGCCTGCAACGTCTCGCAGAAGCGCTCGCTGCCGTAAAATTCGCCCTTCGGGTGTTGATATTCAACAATACCGTCGGTATAGACAAAAAGCTTATCACCCGAGTTGAGTTTGAGGCGGCCCTCTTCGAATCGGTCTTCCTGCCCGCTTAGCAGGTGAAACTCACCCATGCCGATGGCCGGGCCGCCCTTTGGCAATAGTTCCAGATAACCGTCCTGGCGCATCAAAATAGAGTGGGGATGGCCGGCATTGCTGTACCTCAGGTCGCCGGTCTTTGTGTTGATGATCATGTAGGTAATCGTAAAAAAATTATTAAAGCGCTCGAATGGAAACTCGTCATCTAACGCAGCCAGCACTTCGGCCGGGGTTCTGATTTGAGAGGTGGCCGCGGCCCCTTTTAAATTTCGCTTGCGAAGATGACCGGAATTCGGCTGCAAAAACTGGGCAACCGAAACCGTGACCATCGCCGCCTGAACCCCGTGACCGCTGACATCGAGCATGTACAGCGCCCAGTGGTCATCATCCAGCTGAAACATGTCAAAAATGTCGCCACCGGTATGTTCACAGGGCTCAAATTTCCAGGCAATGGATAGGTTGGCTGTGGAATCGATTTGAGCGGGCAAAAGGCTTTTTTGAATCTCGGCCGCAGCCGCAAGGTCGGCATCCAGTCGTTTTTGTTTGTCCAGAAGCTCCTGGTTGAGCTGCTTGAGTCTCTTTTCAGAAGCTGAATACTTTAAGACCAGCTCCTGCAGGAGTTGGTTATTGATACCCGTATCTTTCAAAGAGGCCCAGTATTCCAATGCCTGCTTGATTAAGGGGCCATTATGCGGATTCTGCAGGTCTAATTGTTCGATTTGATCCCTTAGCAGATCGTCAAAATTCATCTCAGGTCAACCGTTCCCTCAAATTTTTAAAATTAAATGTATAATTATCGCCAATGAGACCGTCTATTCCCACGTCTGACAGGTTGATCAACTGCTCGAAAACGTACCGTATGGTCTGCCGGTCATTGATAATGCTGCCGTGCTGAGGGGCAATTATCGAGAAGGGAATTTCTGAAATTTGCTCAAGTGCGTATTTCAATGCCTTGGCAGACGGCATGACAGTTTTGTGAAAATTCAGGATATCATTGATCGGGCAAATGGTTCTTTTCACCGGACAATTGGACAGCTGACGGCAGTCCAGGCACTCCGGCCGCAAATGTAAAAACAGCTCCCATTCGAGTCCCAGGCTGCCGAACAGATCGCTGCTGAAAAGGATGCCACTTTGGCGGTCGAAGGTCACGAAACTGCCGCCGGAGTGCGAATACGGTGTTTTGATAAATTGCAGGGTGCGGCCGGAAGAAAACTCATATTGAAAATTAATCTGACTGATCGGCAGCAAGCGGGTCGATACCGAATAGTGGCGGATAAACATCAAATTGTCCGAATCGGATATAATTCTTAGATCATCTCTTTTGATGATATCTTCAAAATTGGGAATACTGCCGCAAAGATCCGGATCGTAGTGCTGGTAAAGAAGCGCTTTGATCTGACGGGGGGCGATGCCGGTTTGCAGAATTTTCATCATCACCGTGGCAAAATCCGGGCGGCTGCCGCCGTCAATCAGCAGGGCTTCATCGTTATCGACGATCAGATACGGATTGCAGTGCAACCCGGCCTGCTCATCGTAATAGCCGACCCAGTAAATCCCCTCTGCGATTTCCACCGAACGCTCCAGGTCGATGTCATCTTTTGCAGCGTATCGCATCGCTGTTTTCCTCTGGCTCAAAAGCCGTTTTATGATTCTGAAAATTTGTGCAATGTCTTGGAGAATCAGTTTTAATGAATTAAATTCAGTATTCGGAAGCGCTTTGTCAAGGCCCCAGCTGGCTACAAACAAATGCGGGGCCCTGCTTAACAGGAGCCCCGCGAAATCATTAAAGTGTAATCGAAGTTAAAGATTTAACAATTCAAGCCGGCTGCCTCGCCTGATTCAGTCCCAAGCCTTTTCAGAAAGTACGCCACGCCGAAGCGAACCCTGCAACGGATTCGGGCACCCAAACTATTCGGAAATCAATTTGTTGCGACTCTCGACGTATGCATCGCGAACTGCCACATAGGGATCGAATACGGCCTTTTTTAAGGCATCGATATCGTCGATCTGAAAAGACAGCTCGTTAAATTTATCATATGCCGTAATGGCCACTGTCGTCTTCCAGCTGTAGCCACCGAATTTATCGTAGCGCAGCCAGCTAACCGGATCGAGGAAGTACGAGTCGATAAATCGGGCGCTGTCGCGCAAGGTATAGGGGCCGAAAATGGGATACATGATGTAAAACCCATTACCCACCCCCCAAACGGCGAGTGTCTGCCCCAGATCCTCGGGGCTGGGCGGCAAGTTGTCGTAATAGGAGGCCGGCGTCTGAATGCCGGCGAATCCAACGGTGGTATTAAGGAAAAAAGTGGCAAATTCCTCCATGGCCTTGGTGCCTTTGGCCTGCAACAGGCAGTTGACGAAGCGGATGGGAAATTTCAGGTTGTAAAAGAAGTTCTTGACAGACAGACGGATTTCCTCCGGTATAACGACATTATAGCCTTTTGCCATGGGCTTTAAGAGCAACTCATAGAGGGTATCATTAAAGATGTAAAATTCACGGTTCACCGGTTCGAGCGGGTCGTTAATTTGTACGACCTCGTCGTCATACTCGTCGTCATACTCGTCATCATATTCGTCTTCTTGGTCAACATCCTCTTGCGCTTCAGCTGATTTTTCTTCGCTCTGCTGCGCCAGCAGATAATTTCCCGCTTCGCGATCCGATGCAAAGCATAGATCACAGACACCGACAAAAAAGAAAAACACCAGAATAATTGTTGCAGCCAGTAATTTCTTCACCGATTTTGCTCCTTCCGATGGTTACCGCTTAAATCCGCTGGGTCCTTCTATTCATTTCCAACGGCAACAGCCGCTCAGCCAGTGCTAACTGTTTTGATTTTATTTGGTTTTTTCCCGTAACGTTTGCAGCAGTTCCTCCGGCTTCTTTTTAGAGAGGATCTCCCTGAACTGCCCGCGATAGTTTTTCACCATGCTGACGCCTTCGATGACAACATCGTAAACCCGCCATTGGCCACTTTTATTCGTCAGACGGTAAAATAAGGGAACCTTTTTATTGTCGGTCGTAACGATATAGCTTTCGACTTCCACCCGGCCCTTCTTGAGTTCGGTCTCTTTGCCGAAATCGATTTCTTCGCTGGTATAAGCCAGAATGCGGTCGGCATAGATACCTTGAAGAAGTTTCTGAAAAAGCGATATAAATTCCTTTTGTTGATCCGACGAAAATTTTCTCCATTCACGCCCCAGGGTGCGCCGCGACAATTCCTCCCAATCAAATACCTCGTCAATGATATTGGTGATCTCGGTCAATTTGGCGTCTCGCTGCATCTCTTTAAATTCAGGAGTCTTCATTTTAGTCAGCATCTTGTTGATTTGCGCTTGAACTGTGTCTTTGGCGTCTCCGGCCATCACCACCGACGGCAGCGTCAACAAAGCCAAAAGTAACACAATTATGTTCAGTCCAATGTATCTTCTTTTCATCTGTCCTTACCCCCTCAAAGATTTTAAAAATGTGACCTTAAACCCTGAAATCGGGAATGTTTGTTTTGCCAGCTGTGTTATTGCCGCTCCAGCTTGCGAAGAGATAGACCTAGCACGGGGCACTCCCCAATTTCTGATCAAACAAAATTTCTTATTCTTTTCTCATTCTTCATTATCTTTTTCATCTTTCCCGCCGCCGCTGCCGACATCACCAAAAGCATATTTGCTGACCAGATCCATGATATCGGTCGGTGATTCGGTATCGGTAATCGTATCTCCGTTTTCCAGCAGGTCGCCGCCGCCGCCCGGATCGATGCTGACAAACTTGTCGCCGATCAGCCCTTCGGTCTTGATGGAGGCAATCGCATCATCGTAGACTTCAATGCCTTTGTTAATTGTTAAATCAACCAGAACCAGTAAGTCTTCCTGGTCCAAATTAAAGGACTCCACCCGCCCGATCTCCAGACCGAGCAACGTAACCTGGTTGCCGACTCTGAGACCGGTCACCTTATTGAATTTGGCATGCAGGGTGTAGGTATTTTCTCCCAAAAACCCGACATTGCCCAGTTTCACCGTCATATAAGCGATGGCAAAGAGACCGATGACCACAAAAATTCCGACAACTGTTTCCTGGGTATACTTTTTCATTGCGTCTTCCCTCCGCGTTCACATTGAAAGCGTGCAATTGGTGTTTGATTAAAACGCGCAAATTCCATAACCGATTCGATTTCGATCTGGGGCTTACCCTGGGCCAGGCCGGCCAGGATGTCGAATTCAAAAGAGCCCTCGGCCGGTTTTTCACCCTTCTGCAAGGACTTTAGATCGGGCAATCCATGCTCCCGAAAATCTTTTTTAAAGTCTGCCATGATGCGCTCGGCCTCCTCCAAGTTCGAATAGGGCAGCACGGTGGCATATTCATTGATGGTCTGCCGCGAAGAAAACCCCCCCACGGCACCAAAGTGTTTATTGATATAAGAGCCCAGGGCCCGGATGATCTCCTGGGCGGCATCATGTCCCATATGCTCGATGATGGTATCCAGGTCATCGACGGCAAAGGCGGCCACTGCATACATGGCATCCGGATGCCGTTTGCTCAAGTCGGTTTGATAGCGCACCTTAAAATGCCGCTTGGAATACAGGCCGGTAATGTCTTGCTGCAGACTTTCAAGGCTGGTCAGGATTTCTTCCCGGAACGGGTGCTCAAATTCTTCGAATTCATCCGGGGTGCCCTGGAATACGATCTTCTTGCCGTAAAGCGCCAGAATGCGATTGGAAATAAAATAGACGTCCGGGATTTCATGGCTGATCAGAAGGGCCGTAAAACCAAAACGGTTTTGGTATTCCGCCACCATGCCCAGAATCGCATTTTTGCGGATGGGGTCCTGACCGGTGGTGGGCTCGTCAAAGAGCACGATCGATGGATCGGTGACCAGCGCCCGGGCCAGGGCTGCACGCTTCTGCATACCGCCCGAAAGTTCAGAGGGATATTTATCAAACACCTCGGTCAGCTCGGTCTGCTCGATGGCTGCCATGGCCTTTTCCGCAATTTCCTTTTTGCCTAGATGGGTGGTCTGGCGCAACGGCAAAGCCACATTTTCAAAAATGGTCATCGAATCAAAAAGAGCGTTGTTTTGAAACATGTAGCTGACCCGACCGATGTATTCGTTCCATTCTTTTTTGGTCATTTGATCGATGGGCTTGCCGCGATACAGAATTTGGCCCTCGTCCGGTTTGAGCAGCCCGATAATGTGCTTGAGGGTGACGCTTTTGCCGGTGCCGCTCAATCCGATCAAAGTCGTGACTTCACCTTCATAGATTTGAAAATCGACCTTTTCTAAGATGGTCCGTACGTCAAAGCGCTTGGTCACGCCTTTAAATTCGATAATGGGTTGCTTTTCCATAGCAGGTCCTTACAAAATGAATGTCGTCACGACATAATCCGAGATCAAAATCATCACACAGGAAATCACCACTGCCGAGGTGGTCGACAGGCTGACACTGCGCGCACCGTAACTGTCGGTGCGCATATGGGTATAGAAACCCTGAAAACAGCAAATGGCCACCACCAGAAGACCGAAAACCATCGATTTGATCAACCCGCCGGTGATATCCGACATTTCGGTGGCGGAAACTACCCGATAAAAATAGGCACCGGAATTCACTCCCAGTAACAGGCAGCCGCTGACCCAGCCGCCCAGGATCCCAATTAAGTCAAAAAAGGTGGTGAGTATCGGAAAGCTGATAATGGCTGCCGCAATCCGCGGGCTGATCAAAAATCCCACCGGATCGATGCGCATGGTGGACAGGGCGTCGACCTGCTCGGATATGCGCTGGATACCGATCTCAGCCGTCATGGCCGAACCGGCCCGGGCGGTAATCATAATGGCGGTTAAAACCGGACCCATCTCCCGAATCAATGACAGGGAAACGGCTGTGCCCAGCACCCCCACCGAGCCGAATTTCACCAGCACATGGTACAGTTGCAGGCCCAGCACCATGCCCGTAAAAAAGCCCACCAGCATAACGATCTGGGCGGATTTGGCACCGATAAAATAAATCTGCTGGATGATGGCGGAAAACTGCTTGGGATGAAAGATCATGAACAGGGCGCGGAAAAAAAAGATCGCTATAGCGCCCAAATTGCCGTTAATCCGGAGGGCGCGGGCACCAAACGGATGAAACAACCAGGTCAATGGATTTCCGGGCTTCGGTAATGCAACTGTTTCAGAAGAAGTTTGTTCGTTGGAATTTTCTTCGGCCATTTGAATGGTTCTCCCCCTCGTAAACCGAAATATTCTACCCTTCGTAAACCGAAATATATGATCCGATAGCCAGGACGCTATCCGGGGTATGAAGCTTCAACCATTAAATCACATGATTTTAGCATGTTGATTCTTTTATCATATTAAAATGGCAGCGCAAGTATAAAATGAAATTAATTTAAATCAATTGTGAGCTATTGAGCATGTTCGCCCCGCTTGACGAATAGCCTTCTAAAAATGGACCCCAAATAACTGGATTCTTAAATCCAACCTTCAAAAACAGTGTTCAAGATCGGAGAACGTATATTTTAGGCGAAGAAAACCGGAAAAGCGGTTGTAAACTTTCGGTATCCTTTTTGAGCCTGCAGTGTGTGCTTATTGACAAAGAGACAAGAATAGTTACAAATTGATAAACGGTTTCAATCGGATAGTTATCCCAAGTCAGTTAAACTTAGAAAAAAAAAGAAAACATCATGGCAGACCGCCTTTACATTGCCGCAATGGAACCTGGCAGCGGCAAATCCGTCGTCGCGCTGGGCATTATGGAAATGCTTTCCAGGCGCGTCCGCCGGCTGGGGTATTTTAGACCGGTCGTCCCTTCCGCAAAGGAGCCGGACAACAATATCCGGCTCATAAAAGCGCGCTATCATCTAAATCTGGCTTACGAAGAAATGTTTGTTTATACGCACGAGGATGCTCGCAATCTGACCGCAGAGGGCAAAACTGACACCCTGGTAAAGAACATTCTCAACAAATACGGAGAACTAAAAAATAAATGCAATTTTGTATTGTGCGAGGGCACGGATTTCACCGGCGTTGGGTCCGCCTTTGAATTTGATTTTAATGCCGACGTGGCCAACAATCTGGGGTGCGGGATTCTGGCGCTGATCAACGGCCGTAAAAAATCTCCGGATGAAACCGTAGATGCCATGCAAGTTGCCCGGGAGTCATTTGAAGAAAAAGGGTGCACCGTCGTCGCAACCATTATTAATCGGGTCGAGCCCGAACTGATCCCGGCAGTGAGGCATCAGCTTCAGAAAACAGGGCTGACAGCCGACGCAATTTACATCCTGCCTGAAGAACCTGTTCTGGGAAGACCAACGGTCGGCGAAATTGCCCGCAACCTGAACGCGCAAATTTTGCAGGGCGACCCCAAAGCATTGAATCGCGAAGTACGCGAATTTAAGATCGCAGCCATGAATATGCCGCATTTTTTGGATCATATTCAAGACGGTGATCTGATCATTACACCGGGCGACCGCGCCGATGTCATTCTGGCCAGCCTGGTCACTTCCATCTCTGAGACCTCATCGAACATCGCTGGACTGCTGCTGAGCGGTGGGCTAATACCCGAAGATCCGATCCAGCGATTGATTCAGGGGCTAAAAAAATATTCACCGATCCCCGTCATCGGGGTGAGCACCGACACCTATACCACCGCCATGAATGCCAGTGCGGTGCGACCGGCGCTGCCTCCTGAAAACGACCGTAAAATCGCCACGGCCCTGGGTCTATTCGAATCCCATATCGATACCCAGAGCCTTGAAAATCGTATCCAGGTGGTGCGTTCCGATCGCGTCACGCCGATTATGTTCGAATACGAGCTCATTGAAAAAGCCAAAGGCGATCGTCGCCATTTGGTTCTGCCGGAAGGCGCCGAAGAGCGCATTTTGCATGCTGCCGAAATCTTATTGCGCCGCGGCGTCGCCGATCTCACCCTGCTGGGCAACCCGGAGGAGATCCATACCAAGATCGGAATGCTGGGACTGACCCTGGACGGAGTCAAGATCGTCGATCCGCATACGTCCGAGTATCAATCGGATTTTGCGCAGACTTATTATGATTTGCGCAAACACAAAGGCATATCCGCGGAAATGGCCGCCGATTTGGTTACCGAGGACAATTATTTCGGCACCCTGATGGTGTATAAGAATCTGGCCGACGGCATGGTGTCCGGATCGATTCACACCACCGCCGAAACGATACTGCCGGCCCTGCAAATCATTCGCACCCGGCCGGGCTTTTCGGTCGTCTCCAGCGTGTTTCTGATGTGCCTGGCCGACCGGGTTCTGGTCTACGGCGATTGTGCGGTGAATCCCGACCCGAATGCAGAGCAGCTGGCCGAAATTGCCATCAGCTCGTCTGAAACTGCTGCCATCTATGGCATCGAGCCCCGCATTGCCATGTGCTCCTATTCCACCGGGGAGTCCGGAAAAGGCCGGGATGTGGACAAAGTGCGCCAGGCCACTCGCATCGCCAAAGAACGGCGGCCGGATCTTAAAATTGAAGGTCCCATTCAGTACGATGCCGCCGTGGATGCGGGCGTGGCCCGCACCAAAATGCCCGGAAGCGAAGTTGCCGGCAGGGCCACCGTTTTTATCTTTCCGGATTTAAACACGGGCAACAACCTTTACAAAGCCGTGCAGCGTTCCGCCAATGCTGTGGCCATCGGACCGATTCTGCAGGGATTGAAAAAGCCGGTCAACGATTTGAGCCGCGGCTGCACCATCCCGGATATCGTCAACACCGTTGCCATCACGGCCATACAAGCTCAGGCCACTCAAATGAGATTTTAGATTTTAGACTTTGGATTCGTTATACGCATACTGATACTGAGAATTTTAATTTATCGGAATAAGAACAAAAGGTTAATAAGGAGGAAAAAATGAACGAAGAACAGATGAAGAAACGAACAAAAGAGTTTGCCAAGCAGATTATAAAATTATGTCGTCAGTTGCCGAATAACAGGGAAGGAAGGCTGATTGGAAATCAACTATTCCGATCTGGTACGTCGGTAGCTGCGAATTATAGATCTGCTTGCGGGGCAAGGTCTAAAGCGGATTTTATTTCAAAACTCTCCATTGTTGAGGAAGAAGCTGACGAATCATTGTTTTGGCTTGAAATAATTACGGAGATGGAGATTTATAGGGCCCCTTTCATGGATTCTCTATTGACCGAAAATGACGAAATAATCGCTATACTTGTCTCATCTATAAAAACATCAAGAAAAAACAGATAATTATCGATAAATCTGATGATGTTTTTTAATCCAAAATCCAAAATCTAAATTCCAAATTTGTGGATATTCGCAATCCGCAATCTGCAATCCGAGATCCGCAATAGATAAGGTCGTATAATGAAGATTCTTGTCCTTAACTGTGGAAGTTCTTCGATCAAATATCGACTTTTTAACATGACGGACAAACTTGTGCTGGCGTCCGGTCTGGTAGAGCAAATCGGCGAAGCTCAGAGCCGGCTTACCCATCAGACGCGCAATACTCGGGGTGCTATGGATGAAATTGTCAAACCGGTTGCAGTGGCCGATCATCGGGCGGGGATTGAGATTATCGGTGTCGCCCTGACCGAATCAGGCGCCCTTAAAGACACCCAGGAACTATCCGGTATCGGGCACCGGGTGGTGCACGGCGGAGAAGAATTTAGAAAACCCACCTTAATCAACCCAAAAGTCATCGATACCATTCGCCAGTTGAGCCCGCTGGCTCCGCTGCACAACCCAGCCAATTTGCTCGGTATTGAGGTCGCCAGAAAAAGCGCGCCGCACGTGCCCCAGGTGGCTGTGTTTGACACGGCTTTTCACCAGTCACTGCCGGAACACGCCTATCGCTATGCCATCCCCCAGGACCTTTACGAAACCCATCAGGTGCGCCGTTATGGATTTCACGGCACCTCTCACAGTTATGTTGCCAGACAAGCTGCCAAAACGTTGGGCCGTCCGCTGAATGCATTGAACCTGATCACGCTCCACCTGGGAAACGGTGCCAGCGCGGCCGCCGTCAAAGGCGGTCAAAGCATTGACACTTCCATGGGGATGACCCCTTTAGAGGGTCTTATCATGGGGACCCGCAGCGGCGATATCGATCCGGCCATCATTTTCTATCTGAAGAGAAAGACCGGTCTGACTCGCGATGAAATGGAAGTCTTATTAAATAAAAAAAGCGGTCTTAAAGGTATCTGCGGGGTCAATGATATGCGCGAGGTTGAAAAAAGGAAACGAGACGGTGATAGCCAGGCACAGCTGGCCATTAATATGGTTTGCTACCGCATCAAAAAATATATCGGTGCGTATGTTGCCGTTCTGGGTCGGCTGGATGCATTGGTTTTCACAGCCGGCATCGGTGAAAAATCGCCATTGATTAGAGAGTGCTCCTGCCGGGGACTGACTCATCTGGGTATCATCATTGATCCGCAAAAAAACAATCGCACCGACAAGAAGACATTTGACATTCAGGCGGATGGCAGTGCCGTCCGCGTTCTGGTCATCCCCACCAACGAGGAATATGAAATTGCCAAACAGACCGTCGAGTGCATCCAGAGCCTGTCGGAATCCGAATCGCCACTTTAAGGGAGAAAACAATGATCATCGAAGAAAGTATTGATATCCGCGCGCCCTTGCCGGTTGTCTGGCGCGTTTTCTCCGCCATGGAAGGCTGGAAGAGCTGGAACACGGTCATCGAAAATTGTCACATTATCTCCGGTGACAGCATGGCCGAAAATACCTGTTTTACCTTTCAAATGCGACCTTATTACCTGCCGATTAAAGTCATGCCGACCATAACCAAATGTGATCCGGGCAAAGAAGTTGTCTGGGAGGGCAGCCGATTTGGCGTCAAGGCGGTCCACAGCTTTATTTTCGAGGAAAAAGGCGACACGGTCAGGTTGACCAGCAGCGAAACCTTCCGCGGCCCTTTGCTGTGGCTCAGCAAGCTCATCTTCATCCCCAAACGCCTTCATCGCCTCACCCAGCAATTGATGTTGGCCATAAAAAACCAAGCCGAAGCCTGTACGGCCGAAGCCGATTCAAATTAGACCTTTCACGAAGGCTTGACGAACGAAGCGCGGGGCTTATGTTACATTTATGTATTTTGGCGAAATCTAACGACTCTCTTATAAATACCCCGTAGAAAAAGAGCATTTGTCTGAAAACAGCCGTTCAGAAAGGCAGCGCTGATGAAGATCGGAATTGTGGGTTGCGGTTTTGTCGGCAGCGCCGGAGCATTTGCCATTGCACTCGAAGGTAAAGCCAACGAGCTGATTCTGGTCGATTTGAATGCAGATCTGGCCCGGGCGCATGCCGAAGATATCCTGCACGCCACACCGTTTAACGAACCTATCCGGGTCGCTGCCGGTGGTTATCCCAAGCTGAAAGGTGCCGATCTGGTCGTGCTGGCCTGTGGCGTAGGCCAAAAACCCGGTGAAAGCCGGGTGCAGCTGTTGCAGCGCAACGTTAACGTTTTTCAGGATGTCGTTCCTAAAGTCCTCGAGCACGCACCGCAAACCATCCTGTTGATTGTCTCCAACCCTGTCGATATTATGACCCAGGTGGTGACCCAAATTTCCGGCCTCGCGCCGCAGAGCGTCATCGGCTCCGGCACGATCCTGGATACCGCCCGTTTTCGAACCCTTTTGGCCGAGCATCTCAGCATCGCGCCGCATTCGGTGCATGCCTACGTCCTGGGCGAACACGGTGATTCGGAGGTGCTGGCCTGGTCGAGCGGTAAGGTCGGCGGGGTGCCGGTTGCCGAATTCGCAGCTCAAATCGGTCGGCCGATAACAGAAGGAATCAAGGCAAAAATCGATGATGGTGTGCGCAATGCCGCCTATCGGATTATCGAAGGCAAGGGCGCCACCTACTATGGCATTGGCGCCGCTATTGCCAGAATTGCCCGCGCCATCGGGGATAATGAAGGCGCCGTGTTGACCTTGTCGAATATCGATGGCTTTGGCGGTGTCAGCCTGTCGCTGCCCCGGGTGCTCAATGCCAAGGGGATTGAAGCCACCATCCAGCCGAAGCTCTCAGAGGATGAGGCCAACGCACTCGCCAATAGTTCTGCCGTACTCCAAGCCGCCGCAGATGAACTTCAGCTTTAGAGGAGAGCACCCAATGAAGCGAAGATGGAAAATGGTAGCTGTTATGATGCTAAGCGGCCTGAGCATCATTATCCTTACAGCCGGTATTGCAGCGGCTGCCCAACCGGTTCCAACCGACGCCGAAGCCTTCCCCCGCAGCTTAGAAAGCTACAACGATGCCGATCTGGTCAGCATCTGGGCGATTTTGAAAAATCGGATACAGCAGGAGCCCTTCAATTTGGTAGCCACCCTGATTTTTTTTCTGGCCATCGTTCACACGTTTATGACCGGCCGATTCATGGCCATTGCTCACAAATGGGAACATGAGCATCAGGAAAGAATAAAGAGCGGTGCTGCCAGTCGCGATTCGGTTCACCACGGCGCCGAGCTGTTTCATTTTCTGGGCGAAGTCGAGGCGGTTTTCGGCATCTGGGCCATTGCACTGATATTGGCCATCATCGGTTTTTTTGATTGGAAAACCATGGTCAACTACATCAGCTACAAGGTTAATTACACCGAACCGCTGTTTGTGGTGGTGGTCATGACCCTGGCAGCCACCCGACCGATTCTGCGGTTGTCGGAAGCCATCATCCGCAAAATCGCGGGCCTGCTCGGCGGATCCTTAACCGCCCAGTGGCTGACCACCCTGACCATTGGGCCCTTATTGGGGTCATTTATTACCGAACCGGCCGCCATGACCATATCCGCCCTGGTGCTGGCCCGAATTTTATTTGAGCATGAGCCCAGTCAGCGCTTCAAATACGCCACATTGGGCCTATTGTTTGTCAACATCTCGGTGGGCGGCACCCTGACTCACTTTGCGGCTCCGCCGGTATTGATGGTGGCCAGCCCCTGGCAATGGACCACGGCGCACATGCTGACGCATTTCGGCTGGAAGGCCGAATTGGGCATTGTGCTTTCCAATGCCCTGTATTTTCTGCTTTTCCGCAAAGAGCTGGCACGGCTGGAAGAAAAATCCATGCTGGCGCGCCTAAAAGACGAGATTCAGAAAAAATACTTGGTCCGCATGGACATGGATGCCCGATTCCAGGAATTTGCCCGGGCCATCGATTCAGAGCAGGGAACGATGACAGCCGTTGATCAGAAAATAAATAACCTTGCCGATGAAGTCAGACAGCGGCTCGAGAAACACTACATCCCGCAACTGGTTGATAAAGGCATCGATGAAGAACTTGTTAGAAAAGCCTTTCAGCAGCGTTTCGAAAGAATCAAGCTGCGAGCCCTGCGCCGGGCGCTGCCGGCCTTATTGCCGGAAGACCAGCGGGGTAGGTTTAATGACCCTGACTGGGACCAGCGTGACGATGCGGTGCCGGTCTGGATTACGATTGTGCATGTGTTTTTTATGGCCTGGACGATTCTAAACGCCCACCATCCCGAGCTGTTTATCCCCGGCATGCTGTTTTTTCTGGGCTTTGCGGAGGTCACCAAATCCTTCCAGAACCGGGTGGACCTCAAACCGGCTCTGCTGGTGGGATTTTTCCTGGGCGGTCTCGTCATCCACGGTGGCGTTCAGGGCTGGTGGATTGCACCCATTTTAGGTAACTTATCTGAGGTTCCGCTGATGCTGGGTGCCACCATTCTGACCGCTTTTAATGACAATGCCGCCATAACGTTTTTAAGCACCCTGGTGCCGGATTTTACCGAAAGCCTCAAATATGCCGTGGTAGCCGGGGCGGTTGCCGGTGGCGGCCTGACGATCATTGCCAATGCCCCCAACCCGGCCGGGGTTTCCATTTTAAAAAAATATTTTAACAACGAGGTCTCACCGGGTGGCATCCTGGCCGGTGCGTTGGCGCCAACAGCAATTGTATGGTTGATTTTTCTGATATTCAGATAGTAGAAATAAATATTGAAGATTGAATATTGGTGAATGTCGCTCTGTGATTTATAACTGGACCTGCCGGGGGGACCTTAAATATACGATATTCAATCTTCAACCTTCAATTGACGATAGCCTGAATAGCGTTGTTTTTTTAGATACGAAAGTTATTTCTCTATAAGCAAAGTTAGGTAAATTTGCCATGGAACCATTGAAGAAGGCCAAAAATTACAAGGGACCGCAGGGACCTGTTGTTTTAGCAATATTGGACGGTGTCGGCATCGGCACCTGTGCCGAAGGCGATGTCGTCAGCCGGGCAAACACACCGACGCTGGACTGGCTGGCGCAAAATGCTCTGGCTGCAAAGCTCAAGGCACACGGCACGGCCGTGGGCATGCCCTCGGATAAGGATATGGGCAACAGCGAAATCGGCCACAATGCCATCGGTTGCGGCCGTGTTTTCGCCCAGGGCGCGCGCCTCGTCAATGAATCGATTGAAAGCCGCAGCTTATTTGAGGGAGACGTCTGGAAAGAGCTCATTGAAAACGTGGTGCAGCATAATTCCAGGCTGCATTTCATTGGTCTTTTTTCGGATGGCAACGTGCACAGCCACATAGATCATCTGGAAGCCATGCTCACCGAGGCCAAGAACCAGGGCGTGAAAAAAGCAGCTGTTCATATTCTGCTGGATGGACGCGACGTGCCGCCGACTTCGGCCTTAGAATATGTCGACCGATTTGAAAATTTTTTAGCTGCGTTAAAAAAAGACAGTGACATTGATTTTGCAATTGCATCCGGTGGCGGTCGCATGCAAATCACCATGGACCGCTATCGGGCCAACTGGGGTATGGTCGAACGGGGTTGGAAAACCCATGTCCTGGGTGAGGGTCGGACATTCGGTTCGGCCCGTGAGGCAATTGAAACCTTGCGCCGCGAAAACCCGGATGCCCTCGATCAGGATTTGCCGCCATTTGTCATTACCCGCGGTGATGCACCGCTGGGTCCGATTACGGAAAATGATAGTGTCATTTTTTTCAATTTCCGCGGCGACCGGGCCATCGAGATCAGCATGGCATTTGAAGATGACGAATTTGACAAATTTTCCCGGGGTCCCAAACTCGATGTTAAATATGCCGGCATGATGCAATATGATGGTGATGCGCTCATTCCCAAAAAGTATTTGGTCAACCCCCCCGGCATTGACCGCACTGTCGGGGAATATCTGGTCAAGGTCGGTATCCGGCAGCTGGCCATCAGCGAGACCCAGAAATTCGGCCATGTGACCTATTTTTTTAACGGCAACCGTTCCGGAAAGTTTGACGAGGATTTAGAAGATTACATCGAGGTCCCATCCGACATGGTTCCCTTTGAGCAACGGCCCTGGATGAAGGCAGCCGAGATTACCGACAAGATCGTTGAAGCCATTCAAAACAATCAGCACGATTTCATCCGTCTTAATTATGCCAACGGCGATATGGTGGGGCATACAGGCAATTTCCTGGCCGTTGAGATCGCAGTTGAGACTGTCGATTTGTGCCTGGCCCGACTCGTCAGAGCGATAAAAAAAGCCGGTGGTATTCTGGTGGTTTCGGCGGACCATGGCAATTCAGATGATATGTACGAATGCGACTATAAATCGGGTGAAGTCATCTATGATGAAAAAACCGGCAAACCCAAACCGCGCACGGCGCATTCACTCAATCCGGTGTTCGCCTATGTGTATGCGCCTGGTGATGGCATCCAGATGAAGCTTTCAAATCACAAAGATCTGGGAATCAGCAGCCTGGCGGCAACCTGTCTGACGCTTTTAGGCTTCGAACCACCGGCGGACTATACGCCGAGCATCGTTGAAATCGAGTGATTTTTGGTTGGCAATACGCATTTATAAATGACTATTAATACTGCCGAGGAGGTGACGTATGGCAACAACAATTGGCTTAATGGGCTTTGGCAGAATCGGAAGAAATCTATTTCGGATTCTTTACCAGAGCGAAAACATTAAAATCGCCGCCATCAGCGATATCGCCGAACACAGGGCGCTGGAGTATCTGTTGCGTTTTGATACGATTCTGGGGCCTTTTCCCGATGAGGTCAGCATAAAAGAAGAAAACCTCTATGTGGTCGGCCGCCAGATTCCCATGCTTTCTGAAAAAGAGCCCGGAGACGTGCCCTGGGGAGATTTAGGGGTTGATGTGGTGATTGAGGCCACCGCACAGTATCGAACCCGGGAGGACTTTGAAAAGCACCTCAGACAAGGCGCCAAACGGGTAATTCTGTGCGTGCCCCAGAAAACGCCGCCGGACATAACGGTGGTTATGGGTGTCAACGACGACCAGCTGAAGACGGAACACAAAATTGTTTCCAATGCGTCCTGCACGGCCCATTGTGCCGCACCGGTAGTTAAAATCCTCAATGAAGCCTTCGGCATAAAGCGTGCATTCTTGAGCACCGTTCACGCTTATACCAACCAGCAGCGCCTGGCCGATGTGCCTTCCGAAGATAAACGGCGCGGTCGCGCAGCCGCCGAAAATATCATTCCCCAGGAAACCAATGCTGCTCAGGTGGTCACCGAACTGATTCCGGGACTGAGCGGACGGTTGACCGGAGCCTCTATGAATGTTCCGGTTCCCAACGGATCGGTGGTGGATCTGGTTTGCTGGCATGAGAAAAAGGTAACGGAAGTGGCCATAAACGAGGTGATCCGAACGGCAGCCGCATCGGACAAATGGCGCGGAATCCTGAGCTATGAGGATGATCCCATTGTTTCCAGCGATATTATTCGCAGTCCCTATTCAAGCACCTTTGATTCGATGGCAACCATGGTCCAGAAAGAAAATGTTTCCAAAACCCTGGCGTGGTATGACAACGGCTGGGGATACGCCCACCGGGTGGTTGATTTAATCAAAAAGTTCATGGAAATAGACAAGGAGGCCGCATAATGGCAATTCAAGTTGGCATAAACGGTTTCGGCCGCATCGGCCGAAGTGTATTTCGAATTATCAGTGGTCGCGATGATATGGAAGTCGTGGCGATCAATGACCTGTTTGACAACGAGCAGCTGGCTTACCTTCTCAAATACGACACCGTCATGGGCATCTTCAATAAAGAGGTCACCGCTGAGGCAGATGCCATGACCGTCGGCACTCAACGGGTGGTAATGACCGAACATCGCGATCCAGCAGACATTCCCTGGAAGGATTTAGGCGTGCAATTTGTGATTGAATCCACGGGTGTGTTCCGCCATCGCGAACCGCTGGAAAAACATATTGCAGCGGGCGCGGAGAAGGTGATTCTGACAGTGCCTGCCAAAGAAGAAATCGATGCCACCATAGTGATCGGGGTTAATGACGATGAACTTAAACCCGAACACCGCATCGTTTCAAACGCATCCTGCACCACCAATTGCCTGGCACCCATTGCCAAGATCCTGGATGAAGCCTTCGCTATCGAAGAAGGATTCATCACCACGGTGCACGCCTACACCAACGACCAGCGCCTGGCGGATGTACCGCACCGAGATTTCCGCCGCAGCCGGGCGGCCGGTGAAAATATCATTCCGACCACCACCGGCGCTGCCGTAGCCGTTGGAAAAGTTTTGCCTCAGTTGCAGGGCAAACTGGACGGGTTGGCCATGCGCGTTCCGGTGCCGGACGGATCAATTGTGGATCTATCCGTACGCCTGGGTAACAAAGCTTCCCGTGATGATATTAATTCGGCTGTTCGCCAAGCTGCGGCAGGACTCATGCAACGTGTGGTTGAATACAGCGAGGCACCGCTGGTCTCCAGCGATATCATCGGCAATACCCATTCGAGCATCTTCGACGCCCTGTCGACCATCTCCCAAGCAGACGGCTATGCCCGCATCGTTTCCTGGTATGATAATGAGTGGGGCTATTCGAACCGGGTGGTGGATCTAATCGGTATGCTGGCCGCACTCAATTAATTTTACACTTGTAGATTGCGGATTTAAAAGCTATTCCAGCCGGGTGGGCGAAGATTGTGAAAAGCGGTTTTTAGACAATGCGGGCCCACACCGAATGATGACTACTAAAGCATCAAATCAGCAAAAATTGGCAATCTGAAATCCGAAATCCGAAATTGAAAGGGGGATCGGAATGGACAAGCTGACGGTCGAGGATTTGGATCTCAAGGGCAAGCGGGTTCTGATGCGCGTTGATTTCAATGTTCCTTTGGAAGACAGCCGCGTGGTCAACGACAAACGCATCCGGGCCGCTCTGCCCACCATCAACACCATCACCAACAACGGCGGCAAGCTGATTTTAATGTCTCATTTAGGCAGGCCCAAAGGCAAGCGTGTGCCGAAGATGTCATTGGCGCCCTGTGTGACGGTACTCAACGCCCTGCTCGGTAGGAAGACGAAATTTGTCGACGATTGCATCGGGCCCGCTGTCGATCAGGCCGTCGAAAACCTCGGCGAAGGCCAGATCCTGCTGCTCGAAAACTTGCGTTACTACCTTCAGGAAACCGAAAACGATTCGGATTTTGCCGCCCAGCTGGCCAAACTTGGCGATGTATATGTCAACGATGCTTTCGGCACCGCGCACCGGGCTCACGCATCCACTGAAGGGGTCACCCACTATATCGATCAATGTGCTGCCGGTTACCTAATGATGAAAGAGATCGCCTATCTGGGCGGCGCCCTGCAAAATCCGGATAAACCTTTTGTCGCCATTTTAGGCGGTGCCAAGATTTCGGGTAAGATCGACATTATTTCCAACCTGTTGCCCCGGGTGGACACCATCATTATCGGCGGCGGGATGGCTTTTACCTTTTTTAAGGCTCAGGGAAAAGAAATCGGAAAATCGCTGCTGGAGGCAGACAAAATCGATCTGGCCCAGGAGTTGCTTTCAAAAGGCGACGAAAAAATCGTCTTGCCGGTTGATTGCAGGGTGTCGAATACGTTTGATTTCGATGCCCGGCAGGTGGGTGCCCTTAAAGAAGTTGCTGCAGATGCGATTCCCGCCGATACATACGGGTTGGACATTGGGCCGCAATCGATCGAAAAATTTCGTTCAATTATCAGTGCCGCAAAAACCATTGTCTGGAATGGGCCCATGGGTGTCTTTGAAATTGAAGATACCGCCAGGGGAACATTTGCCATTGCAAATGCCCTGGCGGAGGCAACTGCAAATGGTGCGACCACGATCATCGGCGGCGGCGATTCCGCTTCGGCAGTTGACCGAGCCGGTGTGGCCGACAAGGTGTCGCACGTGTCCACCGGCGGCGGCGCCTCACTGGAATTTATGGAGGGCAAGGTGTTGCCCGGAGTGGCAGCACTCTCCGATCGATGAACAACCAAACAGTCGATTTTTAGGGCAACGCGAAACTCTTCTGATGATTATAAATCCTCTGGAGTATTGGAGTAATGGAGTGTTGGAATATTGGCTTAAAAAAGGAATAAATGCATTTTAAACATTACTCCATGGGCAACTTGAATTAGGAACATAAATTATGGCTGAAACGACCCATTATAAGCAACTCGGCTTGGTAAATACGAAAGACATGTTTAAAAAGGCCATGGATGGAGGCTATGCCGTCCCGGCCTATAATTTTAACAATATGGAGCAGCTGCAGGGCATCATCATCGGGTGCGCGCAATCCGGATCACCGGTGATTCTTCAGGTGTCCGGCAGCGCCCGCAAATATGCCGATGCCACATTCCTGCCGCACATGGCCATGGGAGCCGTGCAGATGGTTAAAGCAATGGGTGCTGCGATCCCCATCGCCCTGCATCTGGATCACGGTAACTCCTTTGAACTGGCCAAAGAGTGCATTGATTCCGGGTTTTCTTCGGTGATGCTTGATGGCTCCCACCTTCCGTTTGATGAAAACGCTGCGCTCACCCGCCAGGTGGTCGAATACGCCCATGAGCGTGATGTCACCGTGGAAGGCGAGCTGGGAGTTCTGGCCGGGGTGGAAGACAAGGTCTCCCATGCAGTATCGCATTATACCCGACCGGAAGAGGTAGAAGCCTTCGTTGAAAAAACCGGGGTTGACAGCCTGGCAATCTCTATCGGCACCTCTCACGGTGCCCACAAGTTTAAGATCAAACCAGGGGAGGAAGTTCCGCCGCTTCGTTTCGACATTCTGGAAGAGATCGAAAAACGCGTACCCGGATTTCCGATTGTGTTGCATGGGGCCTCATCGGTGGAGCCGGAATATGTTAAGGTGATCAACGCTTATGGCGGTAAAATGGATGATGCCGTCGGTATCCCTGAAGACCAGTTGCGAAAAGCAGCCGGCTCGGCCGTATGTAAAATCAATATCGACAGTGACGGCCGCCTGGCCATGACCGCAGTCATCCGCAAGGTGTTTGCCGAAAACCCGACTGAATTCGATCCCCGTAAATATCTGGGCCCGGCACGCGAAGAGCTGATTAAGATGGTCAAGTACAAGAATGAACATGTGCTCGGAAGCGCGGGTAAAATTTAAACCGTTGCTGATAACAAGGCATCAAGAATAGCTGCTGGAAAACAGAGAGAAAGGAGGGGTTGATGGCGACAACCAGGGCAGTGAAGCGGGTCAACAGTGTCGGTTTTATTTCAACCCGCATTGCCGGAACCGACGGGGTGTCGCTGGAACTCGAAAAGTGGGCGAATGTCTTTAAAAAATTTGGCTGGACAAGTTATTATTTCGCCGGTGAGCTGGACCGGCCGCCGGAACAATCCTATCGGGTCGAAGAAGCCCATTTTACCCATCCAGAAATAAAAGCGATTCATGATAAATCTTTTGGTGTGACGACCCGAGACCGGGCGCTCTCCAAAAAAATCTACCAACTGGCCATACATCTTAAAGACCATTTATACGAATTTGTCAAAAAATTCGACATCGATCTGATTATACCGCAAAACGCCCTGACCATTCCGATGAATATCCCTTTAGGTATTGCATTGACCGAATTTATCGCCGAGACCAGCATTCCCACCATCGCCCATCATCATGATTTTTACTGGGAGCGGGACCGTTTCATGATTAATGCCGTCTCGGATTATTTAAGAATGGCATTTCCGCCGGTATTGCCCTCCATCGAGCATGTGGTCATCAACTCGGTGGCGGACGACCAGCTGAGTTTGCGCACCGGCATTTCCGGTCATGTGATCCATAATGTGATGGACTTTGACAATCCACCACCGCCGCCGGATGAATATACCTTCGATGTTCGGCAGGCCCTGGGAATTGAAGATGATGAGCTTTTTATTCTACAGCCCACCCGCGTGGTCCAACGTAAGGGCATCGAGCATGCCATTGAACTGGTCCACCGCCTGGACCGCAAAGCCAAACTGGTGATCTCGCATGCCTCGGGTGATGAAGGCTGGGACTATGAGCAGCGACTCATGGAATACTCCAAACTGATGAAGGTCAACACCATTTTCGTTGACGACATCATCAACGAGGAAAGAGGCACCATGCCGGACGGCCGCAAAATTTACACCCTGGAAGACATTTACCCCTATGCGGATCTGGTCACCTATCCTTCGACGTTTGAGGGATTCGGCAACGCCTTTTTGGAGACGCTGTATTTTAAAAAACCGATTGTCGTAAACACGTATTCAATTTATATCAAAGATATTAAGCCCAAGGGGTTTAAGGTAATTGAAATCGACGGCTACGTCACCGATAAGGCGGTGGAGAAGACCAAACAGATACTGGACACCCCCCGGCTTCGCCAGGAAATGGTCGATCATGATTATGCGCTGGCCAAAAAGTATTTTTCATACACAGTTCTGCAGCAAGCGCTCAGAAACTATATGGTCACCCATAATTGGTTAGCGCCTGATGAATGCTAAATTTGCATGAAAATTAATGAGAAGTTGAGTTTACATTTAACAACTGCCCATTACGAAAACTATAGAACTGAAACAAAATACCAAATGCAGAGAATAAAGTGAGGGGCTTTATGGAGAAAGTAAAAGATCTGCTGATTAAAATATACGGGGAACAGACCGGAGCGCTTGCCCTGGAACGCCTTGCGCCCATCATTGAAAAATATGGTGCAAATAAGAGAAAAAAAATATCCTATTTTTCCCAGGAAGATGTGGTTCTGATCACCTATGGCGACTCTCTTAAAAAGGGCGGCGAACCTCCCCTGGCGACCTTGCATGCCTTCGCCAACCAATACCTGAAAGGTGCGGTTTCCAACATTCACTTTTTGCCCTTTTTCCCTTACTCTTCCGACGATGGCTTTTCGGTCATGGACTTTTTTAAGATCGATCCCGCCCTGGGCACCTGGCAGGAGGTTGCAGCCATCGGCCAGGACTTTGAGCTGATGTTTGACTATGTGGTCAACCATTTCTCCGCAAAGGGGCAATGGTTTCAAAACTATCTGGCCGGAAACAAAGGATTTGAAGAATTTGCCATTGAAGTTGATCCGGCAACCGATCTGTCCATGGTGACCCGCCCCAGATCCTTGCCGTTGTTATCGGAATACAAAAAAGAGAACGGTCAAACGGTGCATCTGTGGACAACCTTCAGCGCCGATCAAATCGATTTTAATTTTAAAAGCCTGGATGTGCTCGAACAAATGATCGAAGTACTGCTGTTTTATGCCCAGCAGGGTGCAACCATCTTAAGGCTCGATGCCATCGCGTATCTGTGGAAGGAAATCGGCACCAACTGCATTCATCTGCCCCAAACGCATGATATGGTCAAATTGTTCCGGGCGGTGCTGGACCTGGTGGCCCCGGATGTGATGATTTTAACCGAAACCAATGTCCCGCATACTGAAAATATCAGCTACTTTGGCGACGGTCACGATGAGGCTCAGATGGTTTATAACTTTACGCTGCCGCCGTTGTTGTTTTATACGTTCGCAACCGAAGATGCCACCATCCTTTCGGACTGGGCCAAAGGCCTGCATCTGGCATCTGATAACAACACGTTTTTTAATTTTACAGCTTCCCATGACGGTATCGGCGTGCGCCCGCTGGAAGGCATCCTGGAACCCAGCGAAATCGAAAAGCTTATCGAAATGGTAAAATCCAATGACGGCCAGGTTTCGTACAAGCGAAATCCCGACGGCTCTGATAGCCCCTATGAGTTAAACATTACCTACGTGGATGCCATTCTGGGGGATCGTTCCGCCATTCAGGCCGAGAAATTTCTGACTTCCCAATCCATTCAATATGCCCTGCCGGGGGTGCCGGCGACCTATATCCATAGCTTGCTGGGTTCACGCAACTGGGTGGAGGGGATCGGGCAAACCGGCCGGGCCCGAACCATCAATCGCGAGAAACTTCAGGTCGAAAAACTCATCTCGGAATTAAAACAGCCGGACTCGTTTCGCGCCCGGGTTTTTTTCCCCTACCGGGATTTAATCAGGACGCGTAAAAAACAACCGGCATTTCACCCCAATGCCGATTTCGAAATACTGGATCTCGACCCAAAAATTTTTGGAATCAAACGTTCCGGCCAGAATCAAACAATTGTTGCGCTTGCGAACATATCATCTCAAGCGGTTTCAATCTCCCTGCCTGCAGGCGCATCCGGCGAGACGATGATGGATTTGATATCCGGTGAATATAAGGGCACCGCGGCCATTCAGCTAAAACCCTATGAATATTTGTGGCTTGAAGAGTCAGGATAAAAGGAAGGAAGCTTATGACGACAAAAGCATTATTGGCAAAAGCAAAAGACGGGTTCAGTACCCTGGATGTTTCGCAAAAGTATGTCGACGCTGCCCTCAAATGGCTGAATGTCTGGCTAAGCGACCCAATGTTCGGCGAATATGTTCACCAGATACAGTATTTAATTGAAAATGAACGCTGGAATTTTCTGCTGGATGCATTTTACCAAGTGATCCCCTTCGGCACCGGCGGCCGCCGGGGCCTGGTCGGTATCGGCCCCAACCGCATCAATACCTGGACCATCCAGG
>JASFNW010000026.1:0-43040 GCA_050116835.1 Desulfobacterales bacterium | reverse complement strand
CGGTCTGTTTTTCGTCGGGATCGGCAGCGGCAAAAGAATTGGCATTTTCTCATCGGTCAATAGCGGCGCGACGTCTTTTCTAAAAAGCAGATACAGAAAAAATAAAACAATGATGACCAACAAAAGGACAACAAAAACAATGCCCACGATCTGGAAAAACAGCATGTTAGCCTCCTAGGTCTATTCAGATGGCTGCCTGTACGTCAGGTGTGTGAAGCGATTATCGGAGACGGACCCGATTTACTCCTTTTTAAGAGGACTCCCGTTCGGCGTCATTAAAAATTTCGTTCCTGTCTTATTTTTTCATAGCTTTCCTGGATTTCACGGAACCGATTTTCGGCAAAATCGATGAATTCGTCCGGAAGTCCCTTTGAGATGATGACGTCGGGATGAAAGTCTTTGACCAATTTCTTGTAATTGGATTTGATTTCCTCGTTTGTCGATTCAGGTGTGCAGTTCAGCATTTTGTAGTGTTTATCAAGGTCATCGAAATAGACCGATTTTAGAGCTTCATATTGATTATCGCTGATATGAAAAATTTCTTTGACGCGCTTTAATGCGGCTTCTTCGGCAGGATGAAAAGAGCCGTCGGCCGCAACGATTTTGAACAGGAGATCAAAGTAGGAGTGAAGCAAAGTGGGCTGGTCTTTTACCGTCTGGTACAATTGAGTGGCAAAATCATCAATCCGGTAGGGTGAGTCTTTGGCTTCGTTGAAAATCTGCCGGGCAAATTGCTTTTCGGTTTCATCAATCGGCAGTCTGCTGATAAAATCCCGTACTACTGCAATTTCATCTTTGGTGACCACCCCGTCTAATTTGGAAAGTTTGCCCAGGATTGAAAACAAGCTGATAAAAAAGGCCGCCTGGGTTTGTTCGACATATTCAAATTCGGGACGCGGTATGGCCCTGGGATCCTGTCTGAAAAAATCAGCCTTTTTATCAATCAGTGCATGCCCCAGCGCCGCTCCGGCAATAGCGCCGAGGGGACCGCCCAGCAGCATCCCCAATGACCCGAGTGTTAGTTTTCCAAACCATCCCATTGATAACCTCCTCTGAAAACATCAGTTTCGCGTTCAACATCGAAATTGATAGCTGAAAAATAACGTATGGTCAATAAGGTGCAAATAAAGATAAGCGGAAAAGGATTTTTGGCGTGACTAGTTCTGAATACCGGGAGATAAGGACAGATGCGATTTTTTCTTCATATAGTGGTAGGATTTAACCAGGGCCTTGACAAATTCCCGGTTTTCTGAGGAAGTGCCGGCCAGGTTGATGCCGACGCTGTAAAGACCGCAATCATTTTTGAAGCAATATATAACCGCACCCCTCACTTCCAATTGTTTTTTATTCAAGTCAAAAAACATCAAGATGATGTCTTCTGAGTTGATGGCCTGAAATGTTTCAATCCGGATCCCCGTCTGGCTCACATCACGGACCATAGCGACGTTGTGATGCGTCGAATTGCCGTCTGAATCCAGAGATAAAAAGGCAATCGGATCACAGATGCTGACTCTCGGGTTTTTTCGTCTCTCATTTTGTATCATAAATTCATTATCGGCGCGGCACTTCAAACCTTTATTTATTTACATCTCAAGATTTTACAGAAAATGGCCGATATTAGTTCCATCCTTTTTCGGGCTGATGAAGCCGTTGAAGTTAGTAAAGATCCTGAATGGACCGATAAATACAGCTAAAAGGTGATTTAATTGAAAGTACCGGAATTTATACGAAAATCTACGCTGCATCAATTCAAAATCGATAAAAATACCATCGAGCATATTATTGAAGGGTCAATTGTGATCAATTCGATTGAGTTGATGCTCGAAATTTTAGATAAATTCCCGGATAATCCTGAACTGATTCGAATATATGCGGATTTGCTTTTAAAAAATAAGCGGCATGATGCGGCGGCCAAAGCCTATAATCGGACCGCTATTCTGTTTTTAAACAAGGGCAAGATGTTGCCGGCGATTGTGGCCAAAATTTCCCAGTGGCATATTGAGATGCCTTCCGATCAAAATGTGAAGGCCTTTTTAAATGAGCTCGACAGCAGCCAGAATAAAAAACTGCCCATCGGTCATTTCTTTTCGAAATTAACCATTCATGAATTAAAGGCGCTCTGCTCTCTGTTTGAAAACGTGCGGTTGCCGGCCAAGCAAGTGGTAAAGGAAATTGGCGATCCCGAAGATCATCTGTTTTTTATCGTGTCCGGACGATTGAAAGATTCCATTTACCTGACGCTGCAAAATCAAAGAAAAATTTTTCGAAAACCCACCCTGGAATTGACGGAAAATGATTTTTTTGGTGATATTTATCCCTTCAACAAAGAACAACGGTCTCAGTCTTATATAGAAACCATAGAGCCGACGGAATTGGTCAGGGTCCCCAAAGAAAAATTAATGCGCATATGCCGTAAATACCCCAACATCGAGCTGGGGATTATCGACTTGCTCAGTATTCGCTCGCTGGCCGACCAGGAGGGATCTGCTGAAACCATACGAAAAGAAACCCGCCAGAAATTCTCCCTGATGCTGGAGCTTGAAATCTATCCGGAGCATTCACCCGATGAAGCCATATACCTTGAGGGGGCATCAGAAGATATTTCGATTGGGGGCATGAACATTATCGTCGATTCATCCAAAATATCCGAGCCCTGGAATATCTCTTCTCTGCATGAAAGTACAACAAATGCTAAAATATATGTCAGTGTGGTCACCCACACATTGCTGCTGAAAATGTCCGGCAAGATCGCCTGGCGACGCGAAGCTGTCCACAACGGGGCCAAAGTGCTCGCAATCGGCATGCAATTTGATGAGATGTCCCCCAAGATCCGCGGTTTATTGTTCGCCCTTTTCAACAGCCTGGACTAGAATCCACATCCTGCCTTGTAACTGCCTGCCCAGTGAAATGCGAAGCCTCATTTCACCAGAGCGGTAACCGCGACAATCGCTTATATTAGTCCCTAAATGAACCCAGCAGGCTCAACGCAAAGACCAGCCGCCCCCCTTTACATGCTTGTTATCCGGATTTAACTTGGAATCATCGCGGAGTTTGTTTCTGATGATTCTAAAAACTTACACTTTATATTCAATCTTCTCTTTTACAGCCATTGTCGCGGCTTTGTGCTCTGGATCGCTGATCGTGGAAGCCGAAGAAAGCCAAAATGATCCGGCGCCGTCAGCAGCGGCCTCACGTCTTCTGGACGGAAAAAGTTTTAAAGGGCCAACCGGGGAAAAGGGCAAAAAAACTCACCATGAGGATGTACTGGTGTTCAAAGACGGTAAATTCACTTCAACCATGTGTTTTGAATATGGGTTTGCCGGCGGTCCCTATACGGCCTGGGTCGAGGGGGATTTGATCCATTTTCAGGCCGAGACCATTAGCCCCACCCACGGCAAGATGAATTGGAAGGGAACACTTCAAGGCGATAACATGATCGTCGATTATTCGTGGACCAAAGAACGCTGGCTCTGGACGACTTATCGGGAATACTGGTTCAAGGGGACATTGCAAAAATGAGGCGGTGATCATTATGTCTGAGGTCCCCCGTACATCTGTTAAAATACCCAGGCTGAAACTGCTTTTCAAAATTTCGCTGCTGGTTGGCCTTTTAGTGCTGATCAATTATGGCGGCAGCCGGGTGATCGACCATATCAACTTCCAACTCTGGCCCGAACATGAGCATTTCATCATTACTGCGCTGTGGCTTTCCATCGGCGTTTACATCCTCTGGATGGCACTGCCATTTGTGCCGGGCATTGAGCTGGGTCTGGCCCTGATGGTCATGCTCGGCTTGCAAGGTGTGGTTCTGGTCTATCTGTGCACCCTCATATCTCTGTCGCTAAGCTTCGCGATTGGCCGGTTGATACCGCTAAAGGCCTTGGCCCAGGTTGTGGGGTGGCTGCATCTAAGCAAGGCCCGCGAGTTGATGGTCAAACTGGAACCTTTGAATCGCAAAGAAAGATTTGACGTTCTGCTGCAAAGCACACCCTCCAAAATTGTACCCTTTATGCTTGAACATCGCTACCTGATGATTGCCTTTTTGCTGAATCTACCCGGTAACGCGCTGATCGGCGGCGGGGGCGGCATCGGATTGATTGCCGGAATGAGCAAACTGTTTTCCTTCCCTCGATACCTTCTGCTGGTGTGCCTGGCGATTACACCGCTTCCCCTGCTGTTTCTCGCCGGTAACTTGCCCGGTTGATGTGTCTTTCCCGAACCATTTTTTGCGCTCATTTTGTTGACCCGTCCAACCCTGTTGTTATATAGATAACTATAAAAGGCACGGATCACTCAATCCACCCGACACCTGATCCATGAAGATAATGATCCCCCCTGAAGGAGGATTGCCGTGATTACAAATTTTATCAAAGACAGAGGCGGAACGCGCTCCGGTGTTGAGCGGCGTAAACGGCAATTTATCTATTTGCAAAAAGATCGCAGATCCGGCCGAGATCGCCGAGCGGGCAATGACCGCAGACAGGGCATCTGTCGTTATCAATTCGTCGACCGCCTGGACGCAATTAAAGGCTGTGCCGCGGATCGATCTTCCCATCTTGGGACCAAAGACAATTAAGCAGTATAGCGGAATGCCACCTTCCTTGGGGCTACGGCAACGTCGGCAATCGATCTCATCAGGCGCCTAATTCGATCGTTTCAAATGTTAAAAAAAAATCACGGGGATGTTTCATTTTGTATAAAAATTTAGATGAATAAAGAAGCTCAATTTTATAAAATTGTACAATTTCAGACAGTTAGAAATTTGGCATAACACTTGTATGTTCGGTGGATGGTCTCCATAAGGTAACCTAACGCTAAAAAGATAAACAGGGAAAACTGCTAAGATGTACAGCCAATTCATTCCAAATGGTCAAATCGAAAATACGGAAAGAAGAAAAGATGCCCGCAAAGATGTCAACGGACACCGGCTGGTTGTCGCGGACTGCCAGACCATGGAAGGTGACTTTCAGGCATCCATTAATAATATCAGTTCAGGTGGCATTTTCATTGATACCCGCCAACGCTTATTTGTGGGGCAGGAGATCGCCATCAAATTCGATTTCCCCGGTGTGCACAAAACGATTATGGCCAACGGCGAAATTGTAAGGACATCATTTGAAGGCGCCGGGATAAGATTCAGGATGTTTTTCCAAAAATAAGCCGGTAGATTTGCACAATTCCACGATTACTGCACGGGCAGTCCGGATTTAAGGGCTGTCTTTTTTTTTGACCGTTAAATTGAAATTTGTGTCGAAACGCTTTATTATTCTAGTAGATACCACGCCATTCTGACCAGAAATGTATTTTGATCTGTCGCCGTGAGCCAGGACCGACGCCTTCTGTCCACTTTTCTCGACGTTACCCTGATTCGAATTCTCGCGCAGGAAAACCAACCCGTCTATTTCAGAAGCAGACAGCGGAACCTAGCACCCAACGCAAATGAATGTATTGAAGAGCCTCTTTGATAACAGCCATTTAGGCAGTGCGAACAACGGAGGTGACTTTATGTCAAAAGCGATTCTCATCGTGGAAGATGAGCCGGGTGTAGTGGCGGCAATCCGGTTTCTCATGGAACAACAGGGTTACACCGTGTGGGTAGCCGAAACGGGTGAACAGGCCCTGGATCTCATTTTCAAATACAAACCGGACCTGGTCCTGCTGGACATCATGCTGCCCGGTATGAGCGGCTGGGATGTCTGTGAGCAAATTCGATGTATTCCTGATTGCCAGTGTGTTAAAGTTGCCTTTTTAACAGCCCGCGGCGATGCGGCCGAGGTTGCCAGAGGATTGGCGCTCGGTGCAGATGCCTATATCACCAAGCCGTTCAGCAACGAAAAGCTCGTCGCCAAAGTCAAAGCGCTACTGGAAAATGCTTTTAATGCCACCGGCAAATGAGGTTAAAAATGAAAGCCTTAGCTGTTGATAACTGGCAATCACAGGTTGTTTCTCCGAATACGGTGACCGGCAAAATCAAACCCGGGATGAGCATCTTTTTGGGCACGGCCGGGGCCGAACCTCGGACCATGGTTCGGCATCTGATGGCCGCTGGTGGTAAAAATTTGGAGGACCTGGAACTGATCCAGCTCCTGAGCTTCGGGGATGCGGTTTCCCTGCAAGCGCTCCAATCCCAGAAGTTCCGTTTAACGACTTTTTTTTCCGGCTGGGTTGCCGACGAAGCCATCGAAGCGGGCCGGGTGGACTTAATCCCCAGTCGGTTCGTCAAGATCCCCGAACTAATCGAATCCCGCTTGGCACCCATGGATGTGGCGATCGTTCAGATTACCGCTCCCAACGAAGCCGGATTCTGCAGCCTGGGAATTGCGGTTGATGTGGCCCGGGAGGTCCTTGAGCAGGCAGCCATCCGGGTGGGCGAAATCAATAACGACATCCCCTGTACCTTCGGGGATACCTTTGTGCATGTCTCTGAATTCAGCTTTCTGGTGCGTTCAACAGATCCACCCATCTATTTTGACCGCTGGCAAACAGATCCTATTCTGGATCACGTGGCGTTAAACGTTGCATCCTTAATCGAGGATGGCAGCTGTCTGGCCTTTTCAATCGGTCCTTTATATGAATCGCTGGCCAAACAATTACGGACCAAGCGCAACCTGGGTATACATTCCCCCCTGTTTACGGATCCGTTAATGGATCTTATCCAAAGCGGCGCTGTTACCAATCGGCGCAAAGACACCTATCGCGGTAAATCCCTAACATCATATGCTTTAGGCTCGCCTCGGCTTATGCAATGGCTGGACAAAAACCCACTGGTTGAATTCCAGAGAATCGATAAAGTGTTCAATCCGTTAATTATCGGTCGCAATCCTAAATTTGTAACGGTCGTTGCAGCCCGCAAGGTGGATCTATATGGTCGCATTGGGCTCTATACCGGAAAAGGCAACGTGGCTACCGGCCCGGCCGAGGTGATGGATTTTTTAAGCGGAGCCGAGCTATCAGAAGGCGGGCGTTCTATCTTTGCCCTGACCAGCCGGGACCCCAAAGGTCGGCCGAACATTTTGTCGTCTGTCGCCGATCTGCCCAATCAGTTTAGTGCATTCGAATCCATTGGCGCCATTGTTACCGAATATGGTGTTGCCTATTTGAAAGGACGCACCATCAGGGAGCGTGCGCAGGCTCTGATCGACATTGCCCATCCGGATGACCGCGCCAAGCTAATCCGAGAAGCAAAAGAGAAAAAGATTTTGTATCACGATCAGATATTTCTGGTAGACAGTGCGCGTCTTTACCCGGCAGATATCACTGAAACATATACAGTCAAAGATGATCTGCGTGTAAGATTCAGGGCCATTCGGCCATCTGACGAAGAGGGCATGCGGCATTTGTTTTACCGGTTTTCAGAAGAAGCGGTGTATTATCGGTATTTTCAAACCATCAGCAGCATGCCGCATGCCAAAATGCAGGAATACGTCAATGTGGATTGGAATCAGGTCATGTCCATCGTCGGGCTGATCGGTGAAGAGGGCAAAGGCCGTATCATCGCCGAAGCGCGCTACATTAAAATCCCGGGCAACCCCTATGCTGAGGTGGTTTTTGTCGTCGATGAAGATTATCAGCGCCACGGAATTGCCACTTTTATGTACCGCATGCTGATTCGTTTGGCCAAAGAACGCGGCGTCAGAGGATTTGTTGCCGAAGTCCTGTATTCCAATATTGGCGGCATTATGAAAGTATTTAAAAAAGGAAACTTGACGGTAAAAGCGCATCTGGAAGGCGGCGTTTATCATTTGAAAATACCTTTTGATTCGAAAATAAAAAATTGATTGAATGCCGTCGGACGCGAATTCCAAATGTAGTCAATCCGGTTTTTTTGATTGCCTTCTGACCTCAAACTGCCATTCAAGGGAGGATTTTTCCATGATAGATCCGAAGAAACTCGTGCGTGAGCACAAAGATCTGGTCGTTAAAACGCGTCGGGATCTGCATCTGATTCCAGAACCGGCGTATACGGAAAAGAAAACCTCCGCCTATATTGCCAAATACCTGGAAAAAGAGGGCCTCGATTTGCGCAAAGGCATTGCGCAATATGGTGTAGTGGGAACAATGGACACCGGCAGGCCGGGGAAAACACTGCTGATCCGCTCCGATATGGATGCGCTGCCCGTCAGCGAAGATACCGGCCTTGAATTTGCCTCCACCCATGAGGGCGCCATGCATGCCTGTGGTCACGACGGCCACATGTCGATGGTTCTGGGAACGGCCACCGTGCTGAACAAAATAAGGGACCGCCTGAAGGGGACGATTAAATTTTTATTTCAGCCGGCGGAGGAAGGCCCCGGAGGCGCCAAGCCTATGATCGAAGAAGGTGTCATGGAAAATCCAACCGTCGATTATTCCATTGGCTGCCATCTGTGGCCGGCCATCGACGAGGGAGCCATCGGCGTTAAGGCAGGCTCGCTGATGGCCGCCATGGATCGATTTGATCTGCGCATTATCGGCCGCGGCGGCCATGGGGCCATGCCCCATCTCTGTCTGGATGCCCTCGAGGTGGGCACCCAGGTGGTCAATGCCCTGCAACGCATCGTCAGCCGCCAGATGGACCCGTTGCAGCCATCGGTCGTGACGGTGGGCAGCTTTCATGCCGGCTCGACGTTTAACGTGATCCCCGGTGAAGCAGAAATGTGCGGCACCACCCGAACCTTTGACCGCGATATCTGGAATACCTGGCCGGAACGAATGGAAAAAATTATCGGCGGCGTTTGCGACTCCATGGGAGCGAGCTATGAGCTGAAATATTCTCAGGGATATCCCCCGTTGCTCAACGACGCTGAAATGGCCCGGGTGGTTGCAAAATGTGCTGAAGCGGTCGTCGGCAAGGAAAACGTCATCGAACCGGAACCGACCATGGGCGGTGAGGACATGGCCTTTTATCTGGAAAAATCCAAAGGATGCTTTTTCTTCCTCGGTGTGGGCCGCGAAGGCTGCGCACCCATTCACAATCCCTGCTTCGATTTCAATGAGGATGTCTTGCTTCTGGGCATAGAGACTTATTGCCGGGTGGCTTTAGACCTGCTGGGATAAAAGCTAGCCCTCGAATCGGGCTGCTAATCTTTCTTTATTGATTTCCTGCCATGGCGTTCGCTGCTACCGCACTGAAATGGCGTGCGTCGAGTCTTAAATCAACTTGACTTTGGCGCCGTTTTCTTGGTATTGGGTATTCGTTCACATGAATATATTGAATAATAACCAATAGATTCCAAATTCTCGATGGACAAATTGGATCTAATTCAAACACAGTTAAAACCCCGTTGCTCTTTCGGAGAACAGGGTTTTATTATTACCAGGGATTGACAGATAGGATAATTAACCGATTGCAAAGGAGGTTTGAGGATGAAGAAAATGAAGCAAGCGATCCCAATCCTGGCCTTGTGTCTGGCTCTGGGGGTCTGGCTCGCCGGTTGCGCCAGCAGTGACAAAGGGAAACCGGAAACTGTCGACTGTGATGCCAGGATCCATTGGGATGTCGTCGAAGAGGTTAAAATCACCAATTTTGACTGCGCTCTGGGCAAACAAGGCGGGCAGGATTCGTTGATTTTTACCGTCGGCCTGATGAATCCGACCGAACAGCCGTATCGCTACCGGATCAACATCTTTTTAGAAGATATGGACAAAGCCGCCGGGCATTATGTCCCGCGCAAGGGCAAACCGCCCGTCGTCGAGCCGGGTAAATCCGAAACCGTAAAAATCCCTTTTATCGGAACGACCGAGCTCTCTAAAAAAATCATGGTAAAAGTCACAACGATGAGTAGGTAGCGACTTTCAATAACGACAACTCATAGCCGAAATCAAGGAGGACGTTTAAAATGAAAAAGCTATGCATGATAGGTGTCCTTGCGGGCATTTTCGTACTATGCACCACTATATTGATCGGCGGCCCGGCTCTGGCCCGCACCGAATTTATTTCCATTGGAACCGGCGGAACCGGCGGCATTTATTATCCCTACGGTGGCGGCGTGGCGGAAATCTGGACCAAATACGCAAAAGGGGTCAGGGCAGTGGCTGAGGTTACCGGTGCCAGCGTGGAAAATGTCCGACTGGCGCACAAGGGCGAGACCGTCATCGGCGAAGTTATGGGCGATGTTGCCGTGGCCGGCTTCAAAGGGCTGTCCAAATTCAAGGGCCAAAAGCACGACATTCTGTCCATGGCCATCATGTATCCCAACCTCTTGCAGGTGGTGACGCTCAAAAAATACGGAATTACCAATATTGAACAGATCAAAGGCAGAAATATCAGTTCCGGCAGCCCGGGCAGCGGCACCAACTTTATGGCTGAAACCGTATTTAAGGCCCTGGGTATTCCGCTGGACTCTTACAAAGACAGCCGCCTTTCCTTTACCGAAAGTGCCAATGCCCTGAGAGACGGCACCATCGAAGTCGGGGTGTGGTCGGTGGGACCGGGAACCAGCTCCATTTTGGATCTGGCGACCACCCATGATATTCACATCATTAACTTTACCCCGGAGCAGCAAAAGAAAATTCTGGCCGCCAATACCCAATATTCGGCGGTGGATCTGGCCGGCGGCGTCTATCGCGGGGTGGATCAGGCCGTTCCGACCATCGGGGTATGGAACGTTATGATCTGCCAGGCGGGCTTGAGCACCGACCTGGTCTATAAACTGGTAAGAGCATTGTATGAACACCAGGACTATCTGCTCAAAATTCACCCGTCGGCATCATATACGACGCCTGAAAATGCGGTTAAGTACTCCCCGATCCCGCTGCATCCGGGCACGATCAAGTACCTGAAAGAAAAAGGCGTCACCGTACCCGCCAAGCTGATGCCGTAAATGAACGTTTTGACCGGGAAACGCGGGCTGCTGCTGATGGCGGCAGCCGGCCTGGTCGTTGTCTTTTTGTTGATCAGCTGGCGTTTGCCCGGCGGGCTTGAGTTAACGGTAACGCCGGTAAAAGGCGGGCCGGCTTTGCTGGTCATACCGCTGCAGCCAGCTGAGCGATTTACCCTACACTATTTTCATTCGGTGGAAAACGCACCCATCTGGGAAGAACACAGTCTGGATGCCGAGGGGCGTATTTTCGTCGAAGAAGAGCGCTATTTGAAATTCGGTGCCGGCATGGGCCGCATGCCCGGGGTGGGGCGCATGGTCCGTCGGGGTGATTATGAGGTCATCGAGGATATGCACATGCCTACCGGTGATTTTATTCTGCGTATCGGCAGTCCCGGGGTGGACCATACGGTCATCTGGCGGGGCCACAGTAAAAACCTGACGGCAATGGCCCCGCATGTGGCGGTGCAGTTTTCGGCCCGACCGGTGAGTTTGCTCTACAGCCTTTGGCGCAGAATTCGGCCGCATCCAGCCACACCGCGATAGGTGATCCAGTTTAGATTTCACCGCAGAGACGCAGAGGGTGCAGAGAAAGTATTTTTTTCATTTGTCGCTAACCTCCTATGGCCTGGCACGGACACCGACAAATGAAAACCACTCAGCCGCTTGGCGGCAAAAACAACAAAGCTATCCCATACTGCCTGGTAAACGATCGGCGCCCTTTATTCTTGCCGCAGGCAGATTGTTTTTTAAAATCATCTCTGCAGTAAAACAATGAATTTTATCATCTGTCGGAGCAAATGGTCTGACACCTCTCTAATTGAATAGCATTATGGCTGATTCCAACCCAATTGAAACAGTCCCCAAAACCCCAACTGCCCGGGTGATTGCCTGGAGTTTAACGGTTATCGGCGTCGGCCTCAGCCTGTTTCAGCTGTATACGGCCGGTATGGTGGCCATGACCGCCATGCGGCATCGCTCCGCTTTTCTAACCGCCATTCTGGCAATGACTTTTTTAACCAAGCCCCTGTATAAAGGTGCCCGTAAAGACAAAGTCGACTTTGCGATGATCGTCGATCTGATGCTCATCGCCATCGCGATTTTCATCGGACTTTACATTTTTATAGACCTGCAGGGTATTTTCGAACGCCAGGGAGCCTGGAGCCCGTGGGATTTTCGGGTAGGGGTTGCGCTGGTCGTGCTGGTGCTGGAGGCCACCCGCCGGGTGATCGGTTTAAATTTAACCATCATTGCCATTCTGTTTCTGCTGTTCGGCTATTTCGGCCCTTGGATGCCGGAATTGATTGTTCACAAAGGCTACAGTGTTGAACGCATTGCCACCACTCTTTCGCTGACCACTGAAGGCATCTTCGGCCTACCGCTGGGGGTTGCATCCACCTTTGTTTTCATATTTATCCTCTTCGGTGCCTTTCTGGATAAAACCGGAGCTGGCAGCTTTTTTATTAATCTGTCCTATTCGATCACCGGGCGCTACTCCGGCGGTCCGGCCAAAACCGCAGTGGTGGCCAGCGGTTTTATGGGTTCGGTGGCCGGCAGCGCTGTAGCCAACGTGGTGGCCACCGGATCGTTTACCATACCCATGATGAAAAAGATCGGCTACCGCAAACATGTGGCCGCCGCAGTGGAGGCCGCCGCCTCGACAGGCGGACAACTGATGCCGCCGATTATGGGAGCCGGCGCCTTTCTGATGGCTGAATTTACCCAGACCCCCTATCTGGAGATCATTAAAATCGCATTTATACCGGCTGTGCTGTACTTTTTTTCGGTTATTTTGTTTGTCCATTTTGAAGCCCAGAAACAGGGTATCTGGGGGCTTCCCAAAGACCAATTGCCGAATGCCTTTCAGACCCTGAAAGATGGTGTTCACTTTATTATCCCGGTGGCCATTTTAATTATCGTGCTGGTCATGAATTATAGCCCGATGATGGCCGGCTTTATCGCCATTTTGGCTGTCTATGGTACGTCCTTGTTGCGCAAAGGCTCCCGAATGTCTCTTGCCACCCTCATTAAAACCCTGGAGCAGGGGGCCCGCAATGCGATTGTCGTGGCCGTAGCCTGCGCGGCTGCCGGTATTATCGTCGGAATTGTAAATCTGACCGGCACCGGCCTGCGGTTTTCCTCACTGGTGGTGTCGCTCTCCCGGGGAATTCCGCTGCTCGCGCTGTTATTGGTGGCATTGACTTCCCTTTTTTTGGGAATGGGACTGCCGGTAACCGCCTCTTATATTGTTTTGATCATTCTGGCCGGTCCGGGGCTCATGGATCTGGGTATCCCGTTGCTCACAGCCCATATGGTGGTTTTCTGGTACAGCCAGGATGCCAATGTCACGCCGCCGGTGGCCCTGGAATCCTTTGCCGCTTCCGGAATTGCGGGCTCCGGCCCGATGAAAACCGCCTTTACATCGTGGAAACTGGCCAAGGGGCTGTATATTATCCCTATCATAATGGCCTATCATCCGCTGCTGCTAAACGGGCCCACCACCGAAGTCATTAAAACCATAATATTTTCGATTTTTTCGATCATTGCCTTTGTGGTTTGCATGGAACGCTATTTTCTAACCCGTTTGAGCTGGCCGGAAACCATCCTGCAGGGAGCGGCCGCGCTTTTGCTCATCTGGGCCCATCCAACCTACAACTATATCGGTCTGGGCCTGTTCATTCTCCTGGTCATTTATCAAATCATCCGCAGAAAAAAACACCCCGGACCACAACCCCTACCATCGAAACCGTCCACTGTCTAGCAGTTGCCCTCAACCCGCCTCCGTGATGTGGCGTTATCAGGTTAGCCCGTTTCTCGTTAGGCCCCTTAAGCCATCAGATGTTTTTTATAGTGGTTGTCAAAAAAACGTTCCGATTGCGGAACGCTTTTTTGCTACAACACTTATGCCGCCATCCTTTTTCCGGAACATTAATATGACAAGCTGTATAAGACAGGATTTACCTGTCGTCTCTACAGCTATGACAGGGCAGACAGGATTATCAGGGTTCCTTCTGACCGTTCTCCAGCCATAGCGCGCCATAGCCGATCAATTCAACGTCGGCGGGAAGAGAACGGCCGAACGGGCGACGGGCTCGACCGGCTAAACCGGCTTATCGGGCTCAGCGCACAATTTTTGTTCAATAAATTTGACGCCTTGTACACAAAATCAGACGGTTTTCTGACGCCCGGATAAAACCATCAACTTCTATCGAAAATAACTCTCTGAATTTTATAACATTAATCATATTCGCACCTTCCTGGAATGCTTCTTGCTATCTATGAGAGATTGCCCAAAATTACAAAATAAAACTCTAGATTGACTTCAATTCGGGAGGAAAACGGATGAAAAATAAAATAACCTTACTGCTTGCCGGTCTGCTCCTTTTGCACGGATTTAGCTGCCTGGCTGCAGAACCCATCGTGGTCACCACTCCGGGCCACGAAGCCAAACTGACCCATCAAGTTATTAATGAAACCCGTATGCTGGTAACAGTTAAAGATTCGGAAAATAATCCCATCAAGGGATTAACGGCCGAAAATTTTGTCATCAAAAGGGACAACAAAAAAGCCCGCATCGAGTCGGTTGAATTCCTGGAAACCAGTGAATTTGTCCCGCTCAACATCGTGCTGGTAGTGGACAACTCGTATTCAATGAAAGAGCGCAGGGCCATCAAGCCGCTGCTGTCCGCCCTGGACGATTTTTTTAGCAGCCTGCGCCCCATCGATAATGTTTCGGTGGTGGTATTCAGTAAAAAGGAAGGCATGCAGATTAAAGCCTATAATCTGCATGCCAAAAGTTACCACTCAAAATTTCTGCCGGAAATGAAAACGTTTTTAAACGAGGCCTTTGACGAGGGCCTTAGCGGCAGAACCTATCTGTATGAAGCTATGGTAGCCGGACTCAGCATCATCCGCGAAATGCCACCGGAAGACAACAAATTTCTGGTGGTTTTTTCCGACGGCGAAGATTTAAACAGCGACTTCGAAAGTTATGTGGTCGATTCCGAAGCCCATGGGATTGAAAATTTTGAGACCTTTGCTATCGATTATATGCCCGGCCAGAAAAAGGATAAGTTTCTTAAATCCTTTGTCGAAACGCACAACGGACAGATCTGGAAAGCCCATTCCGAAGCCGAGCTGCTGCCCATCTTTAAGTCTTTCTCGAGTACCCTGCTCTCCCGCTACGTGGTCAGTTACAAGTTTCTGGACCCGCCCAGCGGCACCTTAAGTTTGGAGCCGGCCCGTTTGAATTTAGACATGCTGACCTTGCTGGATGGTTCGCCGGTGCTCAATCAGGTTTTTTTCGAAACCGGCAAAAGTGACATCCCTGACAACTATGTTCTTTTAAAGGACAGGGCGCATACAGCCGCCTTTCACGAAAAAATGCTGACCCGCGCAATAGACCGCTACAAAAACGTGCTCAACATTGTCGGCCGCAAAATGACCGAAGTCCCCGAAGTACAGATCCGCATTATCGGCTGTAATTCGGATGCCGGCGTTGAAAAAGGTAACTTGGAACTCTCAAAAGCGCGGGCCGCATCGGTGAAAAACTATTTGGCCTCAGTCTGGGGGGTTGACAGCGCCCGCATGACAGTCGAAGCCCGTAATTTACCGACACAACCGGCACCGGCCGGTATGGTCGGCAGTCGGGCCGAAAACCAGCGCGTTGACATGATATATGACTCCGGTGATCTGCAGGCCATGGCCGCCAGCCAATTTATTGCCGAAAGCGCCAACCTCTCCGAAATAAAGATCATGCCCCAGATCGTGGCCGAATACGGAATGGCCAACTGGGAGCTGGACATTCAGGGCGATCAACAAACCCTCAAGACGATAAAAGGCACTCAAATGCTCGAGCCGGAGCTGGCCCTTTCGCTGGATGATATCGGCCGGGATAAGCTGGTGGCCTGCAGCAACCTGCAGGCGCGTATCAAGGTTACCGACACCCAACAGGACAGCTATGAAACCATGACCGCCATATGTCCGGTTACGGTAACCCGCAAAGAGCTGATCCACGAACTGATTGGCCCGCCAAAAGGAACGGTGGCCATCGAACCGGCTAAACTCACAATCGAAGAGGTCACCACTATCGATAGCTCACCGTTGCTAAACCATATCTTTTTTGAAACCGGTCAAAGTGATATTCCGGCTCGCTATAAAACGTTTGCCAGTCAGGCCGAAACACAGTCGTTTAGTGAAAGCACGTTAAAAGACACGATGGAAAAGTATGCCCATACACTGAATATCATTGGCCGGCGCTTGCGTGAACATCCAGACGCGCACATCAAGATTGTCGGCTGTAATTCCCACCGGGACAAAGAATACAATCGTAAAGATCTATCCCGCAGCCGTGCCGAATCGGTTAAAGCGTATTTAAAATACATCTGGGGCATCGATTCTGCCCGCATGCAGGTGGAAGCGCAAAATCGACCGACAGTTGCCAGCACCAGCAGTGTGGCCGAGGGCCGCGCTGAAAATCAGCGCGTGGAAATCTATTCCGATAACCCGGCCATTCTGGACACCATCAAAAGCACCTATGTGGCCAAAATCAGCAATTCAGAACAATTGCAGGTAAAGCCCCAAATCGATAGCGGCTATGAGCTACAGCGCTGGAAAGTTGCACTGGTGGGGGATGACACACTCATCGATTCAACTTCGGGGCAGGGCAATTTAATGCCGGCCTATGAGTTTAATCTTAAAGAGCTCGGTTTGGCTAAAATCGGCACCTATGAAAATATCGGTGCCGACATTGAAGTCGAAGACCGCAAGGGCCGGATCTACAAGACCCACGCCAGCACCAGCGTGCGCTTTATCAAGCGCGAAGAGCGGGTTGCCCAAAAAGAAGGTTATAAGGTCATGGAAAAATACGCCCTGATTCTTTTTGACTTTAACCGTGCGGACATCAAAGACCGTAACCGGGCCGTGCTGGATCGGATTATCGCCCGTATCAATGAGATACCCACTGCCAAAGTTTCCATCATGGGCCACAGCGACACCATCGGTAAAGAAGCCTATAACATCGACCTGTCCAAGCGCCGCGCCAAAGCCGCTTTTGAGATGATCGTTGCCGGCGATGGCATTAACAGTGGCGATATCTCATACGACGGCGCCGGCCCCCATAACCCGTTATTTGACAATGAACTACCCGAGGGCCGCGCGCTCAACCGTACGGTAACCGTGACATTGGAATACGAACAGGCCAACTAACCGCAAACCTCCCTTAAACCAAGCGCCCGTTATGAACACAAGTTGGTCCATAACGGGCGCTTTTAATAAAAATTTTTGTCTGTTTACCGCCGGGTTTCAAAGTCTTAAAATTTCAAATTTCATCCACACAACTGGATTCACGATTCGAGCTTTGCCCCTTACCGCTACTCAAGATTAAAAAAAGGAAGCTTCATTGCATAAAATCATCGTTGCGACTCAGTCAATGAAATCGGAGATTGTCCTGTTTTTGCGCTTGATCTCAGCGATGTGCCAATCATAGTGATGTATCCGCATGATCGAACGGATAATCAAATATGATCCCAATAAGACAAGCGCCGCACATAGGGTCAGTAGTGGCACCAGCAGGTGCATGACGTGAACGATATCATAATATTTTGAGGTGGCGATCAGGACGCTGACGACGGTAAGTGGCAGCGCAAATACAGCAATGCCTGTGCGCATTGCTGCCAGAGAAGTTCTTTTTTCCGCCAGCAAGAGTTGTACTTCATTAATGATAATTGCTTCTGAATCGGCTCTTTGTTTATCGTCCAATCTATGATCCCTCAGAATAAATCCATTTAGCGCTTTTTCTGAAATAGATGGGGTTGTTTGCTTTACGGTTATAAAAAATTTCCATTATCAACTTAAATTTCGCAAGAATAACCCGTTAAAACAATTTAGTTTCGACTAAAACGACGGTGACCATTTTAAATTTAAACATCCATTTTTGCAATTGCAACAAGGACAAAAACGAATATCATGATTATTCGTCTTTGACGAGCTTACTAATTTCGTCTACCGGTTTTCCGTCCCGGACCGATTCTGTTATTTCGAGGCCATCAGCCTGTTCAGACTTGATGATGCGGTCAATTTCTTCTCTGGCTTTTTGGACCAAATTCTCGTATTCTTGCTTTAAGGAAGGAATGGGATTGATGTAAGGCACCGGCTTCTTCAGCTGCGGCTTTTTATCCTACATATTAAATCGCTGTTTAATGGTTTTAAGGTTTTATGCTCGGATGGTGATGAAGAAAAATTTCCACCGTTATTTAGGCCCCCTCCTCAGCGTTGTTCTTTTTACAGCCGCGGTCTGGCTGCTTCATAAAGAATTGAAAACTCATCATTTAAAAGACATTGTACATACGCTGCAAGCTATTCCTGCATGGCGAATGATGACAGCTTTCGTTCTGAGTATCTTGGGCTATTTGGTGATGACCAGCTACGATGTTCTGGCGTTGCAATATGTTAATCAACCGCTAGCTTACAAAAAGATCGGTCTGGCCTCGTTTATCGGATATGCGTTTAGCAATAATATCGGGCTTTCGATGATTGCCGGAGCTTCGGTCAGATATCGCCTGTATTCCGCATGGGGACTTTCAACGCTTCAAGTGACCCTGGTTGTTGCATTTTGCGCACTAACACTTTGGCTCGGGTTCTTTACGTTAGGCGGTCTGGTATTTACGTTCGATCCGCTGGCGCTCCCCCCTTCGTTTCATTTGCCGTTCGCCTCTGTTCGGCTGCTCGGGCTCCTTCTGCTTGCTGTTGTGTTCATTTACCTTCTCGCTACCATATTAAAGAAAAAGCCCTTAAAGATTCGAGGATACGAGTTGGAGCTTCCCCAAATTCGATTGCTATTCCCTCAACTGACAATTGCAGCAATGGATTGGGCTATAGCGGCAGGTGTTTTATATGTATTATTGGTCCCCATAAGTGGTCTTTCTTATTTTGGTTTTTTAAGATTCTATTTGCTTGCCCAACTGATCGGGCTTGTCAGTCAGGTTCCCGGCGGCCTGGGGGTATTTGAGACCTCAATTGTGCTGTTATTGTCATCCAGATTGGCGGTTTCAAACATCCTCGCCTCTTTATTGGTTTACCGCATCATGTATTATTGGCTCCCCCTGGCCGGTGCAACCATCTTATTCGGTTTACAAGAAATATTGCGAAGGAAAAAGCGCGTGGTTAGCTTTGCCAGACTATTTGATCGCTGGGTATCACCCGTATTACCCCAAATACTGGCATTTGCCGCCTTTGCAGCCGGCGCAATTTTACTGTTTTCCGGAGCAATGCCCGCATTGGACCAACGCCTGTCCTGGTTACGACAATTTTTACCTTTACCTTTTTTAGAACTTTCACACTTTATCGGAAGTTTGGCCGGAATGGGCCTGTTGTTACTCGCCAGGGGTTTGCAGCAAAGATTAGATGCCGCCTATTTATTGACCAATGTCTTGCTGGGTGTTGGTATTATTGCTTCTTTGTTGAAGGGTTTTGATTATGAAGAGGCAATGGTGCTTGGATTGATTCTTGCCGTTATGCTTCACAGTCACCACTATTTTTACCGGAAATCCTCCTTGCTGAGCCAGGATTTAAATCCCGGTTGGATCGCCGCCGTGTTGATCGTACTGATCTGCACGGCCTGGCTCGGGTTTTACGCCTATCGTCACGTGGAATATGCCAATAGCCTGTGGTGGCGCTTTACTTTTGCCGGAGATGCTTCTCGGTTTTTGAGAGCGATGGTCGGTGTCGTGGCTTTCGGGCTGTTTATCGGTTTGTCCTACCTGCTGCGGGTATCGCCACCAAAACCCCAAAAGCTGCAACAAGATGATTTGGAAAGCATCTACGCCATTGTAAACGAATCTGTTAACACCGCATCCAACCTTGCTTTGCTCGGTGATAAATTCTTTTTGCTGAGCCCTGAGAACAATGCGTTTATCATGTACGGAGTCGAGGGACGAAGCTGGATCGCGATGGGTGACCCGGTGGGTCCCCGGAACGAATGGATGGAACTTATCTGGTCGTTTCGCGAGCTTTCAGACCGATATAGCGGAAGAACCGTATTTTATCAGGTGGGCCATGCAAATCTCCATTACTATTTGGATCTGGGGTTGAACCTTTTGAAGCTCGGTGAGGAGGCACGAGTTCCGTTGACGACCTTCTCACTTGAGGGAAGCAAACGCAAAGGTCTTCGCTATACCAAGCATAAACTTGAAAAGGAGGGCTATCGGTTCGAAGTGCTATCACACCAGGCGGTTTCGCATCGACTGGTGGAATTAAAAGAAATATCAGATGCCTGGCTTGTGGAGAAAAACACCAGAGAGAAAGAGTTTTCCATGGGGTTTTTCGATCCAACCTATTTAAGCCGTTTCCCAATGGCTGTTGTCGTCAATAAAGGTGAAACGGTCGCTTTTGCAAATATCTGGCCTGGAGGTAAAAAAGAAGAGCTTTCCATTGACCTTATGCGTTTTCGGCCGGATGCGCCCCCAAGCGTAATGGAATATCTCTTCATACAAACTATGCTCTGGGCAAAACAACAGGGTTACAATTGGTTCAACCTGGGAATGGTGCCTCTGGCCGGGCTTGAGGATCGCACGCTTGCCCCCCTGTGGAATCGGATGGGCGCATTTATCTTTCACCACGGTGAAAATTTTTATAATTTCCAGGGATTGCGGCAATACAAGGAAAAATTCAGGCCCGTGTGGCAACCTAAATACCTGGCGTCCCCTGGTGGTTTGGCCCTAGCGCAGATTCTGACAAATCTGGCTACACTTATTTCTGGTGGCGTAAAAGGCATTTTTACAAAGTGACAACGTGCAGGCTACAGACGTTTTATCAGAAGCCACCTTCAGATGGATTTCTTCCTTATCGTCATACGCTTTCCCAATTTCTTGATAATCACTCAATTGTAGAGATGCCGAAATTGTATTCGTTTACTTTTATTATATTTTTCAAATCATCACATGCAGTATTATCACCCAACTGACAGGCTGTATTCAAGGCCTTTTTCATAGCGACCGGCTCATGAAAGACATAATAGGCCAGCGCTTTGGCCATATATAACGCTGCCCAGTTGGGGTATTTTTTTTCCAGATGGTTCATATAGATCAGCGCGATTCGCCATTTCCTTTCCCGCAGTAGCCGGTATGCTTTGCTAATATCTTTGCCCGGATCAATCCGGTCCGAAAGCACCTGCTCCATTTCTGCATGATAGGATTCGTTAGTCTCACGTTCTACCAGTTTTCTGTTCTCGAGCTCTGCTTTGACAAAGTCAGCGGTCCGTATCCGGGCTTTGATTCGGACACGGTATATTAAGGTCTTTCCAGCTTTTTGACGCTTTTCCTCTAGTATTTCTGCAGTGATCTCCCTGGCCGCCAGGCTGTATATTTCATCTTTATCAAGTTCGTAGACCTCTATAAGGCTTTTGCGTGCAAGGTATCTTCCGGCCAAATCCACCGCTTTCCTTTTTGCGTTGTAAAGGGCCATGCTTTTTGCCAATTCATTTGAATAACCATCGGCTAATTGATGGCTGCCTTCAGCTTCAACTTCGATAACATTATCTTCACCTGCTGAAGTAAGACCGCTGATCGAGAAGAAAAACAGCAAGGTTATCGGAATAAAGTGACGCATGATTATGTTGCAGCTTTTCATGTTTTCAATCTCCGCTTTCAAAGGGAATTACCTTCACCCTGACTTCCTTGATGCCGACGATACCATTGCTCGTGAGCGTATTGATGATCTTATCGGTAAGCTCTTTCTCCAGAGTTAACGCCGTTTCAATTGTTACGTAGACAACGCCGTTTTTGCAGCTAACATTCGCAGAAGGCAGTTTGTCAAATAGCGTTTCCTGGGCTTTGGCGGCCAAATAATAATCATCTGTGATCTTTTTGGATTCCGGTGTTGTTTGAAAACAAGGCAGCTTGGCCAGACCGATCAGAATCTCAACCGCATCATCCACCTTTAAATTATCAATATGTAAGACGATGTCATAGAGGCCGGGATCGTTCGTATCGACACCATAAAGATACATACTCCATTTTCTTCTTTCTTCGTCATCTTTTTCCAAAATATCGCGAGCCTCTTGTTCGGATATATTTTCGCGTCGCATCTCTTCTTTAATTCTATCTTCCAGGTTGGCGATGATTCTTATTTTTAAAATGTTTGGAATCCCTCTACAAAAAAAATGACCCGCCAGCCCATGATAGACAACATTGTCCTTTCGAATATGGGCTAAAAATGCTTCACGGATGAAGGTAATATACTTTTCTTTCCCATGTTGAAAACGATCAAAAATAGAGGGGGCATCATGAATGGCACGAACAAGCTTGAATTCCGGAATATTGAAATGTGCCGATGTTTCCAGAAGAATATCTCTTGAAATACACTCATACCCCAATTTCTGAGAAAGCTTTTCAGCAATCTGTTTTCCCTTGCTGTAAGAACCTCTTGAAATCGTAATTACACCCATTGTATTTTCCTTTCTTATCCATGCTCAAAATTTATTGCCGAACAATGCAATTTAAAATCTATCCTTTCATCATTAGCTTCTTGACGACGATCGAGAATTGATCTTTCGCAGTTTTTCGAAGCTCTCGTTGGGCCCCAGCAAAATCATGAGATCGCTGTCCTTCAAGACACGTTGGGCGGTTGGGATCAGATTCAGGCGTTCCGGAACGAGTTCTTTGATAGCTACCACCTGAACACCAAAGCGGTTGATGAGATTCAGATCCTGTAATGACTTGCCGACGAATGTCTTTGGCGGAGACATTTCAATAATACTGTATCCTTCCAGAAATGGCAGGTAGTCAATCATATTCGGATTATGCAAGCGCTCGGCCAATGAGATCGCCTCGTCTTTTTCAGGGAAAAGAACTTCGGAAGCTCCGATTTTATAAAGTATACGCAAATGGGCTTCGCTGATTGCCTTGGCAAATACCTGCGTGACACCAAGATCCTTCATATTCAAGGTGGCGAGGATTGATTCGCTCAGGACCGAGCCGATACAAATAATGGCGGCATCCATTTTATCTAAATCCAGCGCCTGCATTGCCTTACGATCGGTGGCGTCAGCCGTCACCGCCTGGCTCACGAGGTCCTTGATTCCGGCAACTCGGGTTGAGTCATTATCAATAGCCAAAACCTCGTGCCCTTTTTTGTAAAGTTGGATGGCCAGATAATGACCGAAGTTTCCAAGTCCTATGACAACAAATTGTTTCATCGCTTACCTCATCCACTCATTATTTCTTCTTCTGCGTAATAGAAACGAGGAGCCGTCTCACGACTGACGGCCATTGCAACGACCAATGGCCCAAGACGCCCGACAAACATCACCATGGAAAGAATCAGCTTGCCCGCCATACTGAGACCTGCCGTTACTCCGGCAGACAACCCCACGGTGCCAAAGGCACTAACCACCTCAAACAGCAGCTCCAGGAATTTACCGCGGCTCATGGGGTGGGGTGTCTCTCCAAGTTCAACCATCAGGATAATCATGTTCGCCAGCACGATAATGATTGCACTGATCAAGATGACACTTATCGCCCTGCCGATGCTTGCCGTCGAAATCGTTCGATGAAATATTTGCGGTCGTTCTTTTCCGCGCAGACGCGATAGCCCCAGTACAACCAAACTGGCGAAGGAGCTGGTCTTGACCCCCCCACCGCATGATCCGGGTGATGCCCCGATAAACATCAGCAACATAAAAAGAAAAAGTGTTTCGTTTGCCATCTCATCTATTGCCAGGGTGTTGAATCCGGCAGTTCGCGCGCTTACGGCCTGAAAAAAACTCGCCAGAAATCGGTCGGGAACCGACAGGGGGGCAAGGGTGTTATGCCATTCCATTAAAACGATCATTATACTGCTTGCAATAAGCAAAATTCCCGTTACCGTCAGTACCAGTTTCGAGTGCAGGCTGAGTCGTGACCAGCTGCGACGGTTAAACGAAAAATTTTGCTTGAGCTCGGAGAGTACCAGGAACCCAATTCCACCGCATATGATCAGAAAACAAATCACCAGGTTCAGTATGTAATCTTCGCGATAGGCAACGAGGCTATCTGAGAATAATGAAAAACCCGCATTGCAAAAAGCGCTGACCGCGTGGAAAGCCGAGCAATAGAGCGCCTCACCCGCGGTCATTCGGGGAAGAAAGCGCAAAAATATCAGCAAGGCACCAATGCCTTCGATAGCCAGGGTAAATTGCACAACGCTCCAGGTAATGGCGCGGGCGCTTTTTTCTCCGCTGCGCGTAAAGGTATCTTGAATCAGCATTCGACCGGCAAGGCTCGGCCGCCGGCCTCCGAGGAGAAGAAATAAAGTTGACATTGTCATGATACCGAGGCCCCCGACCTGGATTAAACCCAGGACGACAAGTTGCCCAAAAGTGCTCAGGGCTCTTCCGGTATCCAGGACCACCAGACCGGTCACACAGCTTGCAGATACGGCGGTAAAAAGCGCATCTACAAATTTGAGGCGGCCTATCGTCGATGCTGCTGGCAACATCAGCAGAGCTGTACCGATGGAGATAAGCGCCGCGAATGCGCAAATAGAAACTCTCGCGGGAGATCGAAATATTGCATTCGCAGAAAACATCTATATAGTTATGACTTTTCTCCAGAATAGTACAGGAATTATTTTTCCCAATCTGATTTCAGACCTAAATCGCGGAAAGGATTAATGCGGGCATAAGCCCGCATTTGTCCCTTCTGTATTGCGTGTTTTTAAGTTGAAAATGATTTAGGCGGGAATTTTTGCCGTCGGTAACAGCACCGAAAAGGTTGTCCCCTCATTTATATGACTCTCCACCTGAATGTCCCCGCCGTGTTTTCGAATAATACCCAGCGATACCGAAAGCCCCAACCCGGTGCCTTTTCCCTGTGATTTTGATGTGAAAAACGGATCAAAAATATGGGATTTGATGTGATCCGCAATGCCGATGCCGGTATCGGTAAAGTCGACTTTGATAAAATTGTCCTCTCGGATGGTATCCGTTTTGACGGTCAGGGTTCCCCCATCGGGCATCGCATCAATGGCATTGAGGGCCAGGTTTAAAAATACCTGTATCAATTGCTGCTTATCTCCAGATATCGGCCCAAGGTTCGGGGCAAAGCGACGTTCGATTTTCACCTTGGATAATTTAAGCTGATTGGTGACCAGCTGGAGAGATTCTTCCAGAATTTCATCAAGCTGCAAAAGATGGGTATCGATATCTCTCTCACGTGCAAATTCAAGCAGATTCCTGATGATTTTCTGCGAGCGATCGGCCTCTTCAACAAGGTCATTGATCATATCCAGGCGCTCTGTATCGTCGATTTCGGAATAGTCTTCTTGAAGCATGGCCGCGGTTAGCATGATATTATTGATGGGGTTGTTCAGTTCATGGGCAACCCCGGCGGTTAGCGTGCCGACCGCTTTTAGCTTATGAGCTTTTATGAGCTGCTCCTGACGTTGAGCCAGCTGGTACATCATCGTGTTCATCGCGATTGAAAGCTCGGTGAACTCGTCCCGGTATCGACGCACCGGCATAATCGGGGTCGCAATATCCCCCTCGGCGATGCGCCGCGTCGCATCCATTAATGCCTTCAATGGCCGGATCATCTGGCGCGCTATAAAATTTGCACAAAAAATCATTAGCACCAGAAGAAAGAGGAGAAACAGCATGGGACCGCGTTTGGCCAGATAGATCATGTGATTGACGGATTGCCTTTCCCTGGCCAGCAAATTCTCCGCTGCCGCCACCATCTCCGACCCGTGTTGTCGGAGTGAGTCCTCTATTTGATTAACGTCTGGGAGGGAGTTTTGCGCGCGCTGCTTGTCAAGTTTTTGCAACTTGGTCAGCATTTCTTCATATATGTTGATGTGAAGGACCATGCCGTCAAAAGACTGTTTTCCCACGACGGCCACCATTTTGTCGCTGTTCTTTTCAAGAATTTGTCTCGCCAGGCGGACTTGTTCGAGGGAATCTTTTAGATTGGTCCCATAGAGAAAGTAGTTTTTCTCAAAACGTCGGGCTTGCTGCACTTCGAAAATGTATCTGGCAGCTGACTCCATGAAATAGAGTTTTTCCTCTATTTTGTTCAAGATGACAATCGACCCAAGGGTAATACCAAAACTTAAGATAAACCACAACGCAAAGCCGAGAGAAATGACGCTTCGAACCGAAAGACTGGGTCTCTCCTGCAGGGCACGTTGCGCCTCACGCTTTAGTGGATCGACCGGCTCTGCATCAGTTGTCATGAATTCATTCATCATTGTCGTGCGCTTATTCGCTAAAATGACCTGCAGGGATCGCGCCAGAAATTCGAACGTTTTGAGTATCCGATTTATAGCGCCATGATATTGTTGAATCCAAGTGACAGGCCCGCTTTATTGATGACGGTTCGCAGGTCATCCGGTTTGAAGGGCTTGGCGATAAAATCAAAAGCGCCTTTGGACATCGCTTCTTGCGCAACTTCGATGGTTGCATAACCGGTAATGATGATGACCCTGGTGTGATCGCTGTGTTTCAAAACGTCCTCAAGGATTTGGATTCCGTCGACCTTGTCCATGCGGATATCCGTTACGATGATATCAAAATGTTTGTCTCTGAGCCGATTTAACGCCAGTTCCGAGTCTTCGAACACTTCCACGTCAGTTTCGAATTTACCTAAGGCTTGTTTCAGGCGCTTGCCGACAATCGGCTCATCATCGATGATCATGATATGTAATTTCTTACCCATCGGCTACAGGCCATTTTTCAAAGGACGCCCTCGAGGGCATCCATATTGGCGTCAAGCGCTCACGCCGGCAAGTTCTCCCCTGAAGCCTAAAGACAAAGCCGCCTTTGCGATCACCATTCTGAGGTCATTGGGCTTAAAGGGCTTGGCAATAAAATCAAATGCACCTTTGACCAGCGCTTCACGGGCATTTTCCACTGTGGCATAAGCGGTAATAAAAATGACTTTTGTTTTGGCCGATTTTTCCTTTACGTGTTCGAGCACCTGAATTCCATTCAGCTGGTCCATCCGCAGGTCAGTAACCACCACGTCAAATTCCTTCTCATCAAACCGATCGATCGCTTTGACAGGATTATCAAACACTTCCACATCATAGCCGTACTTTGTCAATGCCGGTTTGAGGCGTTTGCCCACAATCGGTTCATCATCGACCAGCAACACTTCCAGTTTTTCTTTCTGAGCGATGGGTTCGAGGTCCGGTGCAGACGGCTGGGAGACGGGGTCTTTATCATCGACTGTAGCGGTAGATCTTTGGAATGATTTTTCGACACTTTGCTTGCCCTTAGCAAGCGTATTGAGCCAAAGGGCCTTGAGCCCCGTGATGCGAAATCCCATCTCCGCCTGGTTGGATTCGGCATAGGTCATGATTGTCATCCAGTCTTCAAATTTTCGTTTTAGGTTTTTCATTTTGGATCTCCTTCTTAATGATTTTCTTTTTTGGGTTTGTCTTTCATTAGTTTGCCTCGGACATATCGAAACGCACCGATGCCGCAGGTTCCATATTCTGGGCACCCCTAAGAGAGTGCTCGATGCGTCGTCTCTGCCGGTAGGCACGGATCACGTTAAAGAGAATGATCAACATTCCCGATGTTCCGGCAGCAAAAAGTAAAAACTTGCTGGCGCCATTGAAATATACGTCCCAGTGCGGGTCTATGGCTAACCAGCCAATCTTGCGCAAATACATCGGTATGGCGATTCCGCGGCTTAACACACATAGCAGGATGATGGCTCCGGTGACCACCCGGATCATGACTTCTTTGACGACCTTGGTCCCGTAAACCCCGACGAATATGCCGAGCAATGATCCAATATACAGAAGCATGGTCAGCCGGATATCCACAAACCCCTGAAAGGCATAATTAAGGGCTCCGAATCCGCCCATGAACATGGCCAGGTAAAGTTCGGTTCCGGTCGCCACGGCGGTGGGAACCCCGAAGACATAGATCATTGAAGGCACTCCGATAAATCCGCCGACACCTATCGTTCCGGCCAGATATCCGGTTGCCAGGCCAACGGCGATCAGCACCCATAGCGATATTCGAATGTCTGAAACCGGAAAAGAAATATAGGGCGGCAGGTAAAGCCGGGACAGGAAGTTGGCAATCTTCATGGAAGGCCCTTGATCGCCTTTAGCGCCTCTGGATTTGAAAGCATCGCGCAGCATCGAAACCGCCACAAACGATAAAATGCAGATAAAGACCATACTGATATAAAGATCTGCGGCGGCGCTTCCGCCTGCGCCGTGACCGCCTCCGCCTCCCTTAAACAGCATGCTGTTAATCCCGACGGCTATCTGGATGCCGACAAAAGAGGCCAGGATCAGGCAAATACCCAGCCGCTTGTCCACATTCCCAAGCTTACCGTGCTGCCTTGAACCGACCATGGCCTTGCCGAACTTGTGGGTAATGTTGCTCCCCACGGCCACCACCCCCGTAACTCCAAGGTTCATCATGCCCGGGGTCATGAAAAAGGCACCGCCACTTCCAATAAAACCGCTGAGTATCCCTCCGATGAATCCTAAGAGGGAAACCTGGATCGCAGTGGAAAAATTTAATGAAACAAACATATTGCCCAAGACGCCATGCATAAGTCACTCCTTCATTTAAAAGATTCAGAATTATTCCATCCGGATCAGCTTCATCAATGAGTGGGCCGCGTTTCCATACAAATAGGCGATCGCCGGAACAAAAACAAAGACGCTCACCGCCGCCAGGACTTTGACTTTCAATTCGACACCCGAAAGAAACCTTAATACCGGCTGCTGGTAGGTGAATATCAAAAAGAGAATAAGCGCAAACAGACCCAGACATCCCAGCAAATTCAGCATATCCCGTCGTCCGAAAAGATACTGGCTCTTTAGGTCTTCAGCATTGACAACCGGCGCATTGATTTTGTCGCTCAAATAACCCTGTAATTGACGGGTCAGCCTCATCTGGGCCGATTGCCCTTTGGTCAGAAACAGTTTGCCGATGACAATCAGACTATAGGGCACGGTGCGGTCAATTGATTTTACGATCTGCTCTGGTACGCCGACGATTCGTCTCCCGCCGCCGTAACAACCCAGCCGGGCCAATGTCTCCTGAGTCTTCTGAAAACCGCCGTCCGCACAAACCACTTCTCCTTCCTCTTCGATTCCACCAATGCACTCCCGCACAAAATCAGGCCGCAGCGATAATGATGTCGATTCCTCCTCCGATAGCAACTCTTCCTGGCCCTCTATGTCCTGTGAGAAAAACTGGAGCAGTTCAATGGCTGCATTCCATTTGCTGGCGATCTCAACCACATGTTGATAGGTTTCCGGGGTGTCTTCAAAAGCCTCTTCAACCCATAGAATGTTGGTAGTGGCCATGGTGACGCTGAGCTCTCGCACACCGGCCAGCGGTTCGATGACCTCGGGAATTGTTTTTGCAATTGCAGCGTCTTGCGGCAGATAGGTGACATTGACGATGCCCCTGTCCGCGCGGACCTTGACGTTGGCACTAAAGGTTCGCTCATCACGGGCTAAGAGCAACCGTGCGTTTGCGGCAAGCACCAGGTCCTCCATGGATCTTTGCGAGGATGGTGTTACCTGAAAATCCGGAAGCTGGGCGATGGCTGCTAAAGCGGCCGCCGCGTTTTCAGCACTCATATGGCCGAGGTTTAACATCACATCATAGTGGGCGGCGTCCTCCAATGAAACGCCGTACATCGAGCGCGCCCATTTGCTTCGATCCGCATCGACATCTTTCAAGTATCTGCTCGCTTTTTTGCTGCTCATGCCCAGTTGCTGCATCACCTCTTTGACCCTGACGGTTTCGTCCTCCACGACGCGGACCTTGAGCACATGATCAATTCCGGAAAAAAGCAAGTGGCCGCTGCGACCGTTATAAACCATTTTGCTTTCAGCGCTCAGCCCGCCCAAATGAGCGGTCATGAATGCTCGATAGTATTCCCGTTCCAAGGCCAGTCGTTCGCTAAATATTTGAGGCTTGATCGTGGCTGTTTCCAGTTTACCGACCTGGATACCCTCTTTGATGGCTTCTTCAACAAGGTCTTCGCGATTGAACCGCCTGCAATCCAGCTTATGGGCCAACCGGTCGGCCAGTGCTTCGGTTCGATTCGAGCCCCCGCCTGAAATACAAACAATCTGCATTGGTATTTTCCTTCCTTTCGCTTTTATGACCGTTAGTCCCGGACAAATGCCATGTTGGCCTCATTCTTTTTAAAAGGGGTAACTACCTGACATCCCAGAGTAGTCTTCATCTGGACCAGCCAGTGGTCTTTGCTTTTCATCAGATCCGGTTTTGCTCCCCAGATGATGATTTCAAACCGACCGGTTTCGGCTAAATATTTAACAAGTTCTGATCTCGGATTTCCAATCCTGACTGTGGTTTCTGCCGCTATGTCCGCGTTGCGGATCGTTTCAGCGTGTTTTTTTAGTGCTTCTTTAGCTTGCAAGCCTCGTTCTAACATCGGCCGAATGCCATCAGAGGCCGTCTTGCCAACTTCAAAAGGCAAAATCACCAGCAAACTCAGATCTGAATTCGTCCGTTTTGCCAGCGCGATTGCGTATTGCAGTGATTCGCGGCGTATCGTTGCCGAGTCAAACAGTACCATAATCTTAGGTCTCATCGCTTTTATCCCTCGAGGCCTTTTCACACCTAAAGAGAGCAAGACATATGCCATTACCGCGATTTTGTGTATCCTTCTGTAATTAATAAGAAATAATGCAAGGAGGGGAAATCTCGGGGAATATACGAATCGTTGTAAATTGCAACGCCTTTAAAAGCTTTCGCTATAATAATCTAAATTAACATAAGATATTGATGCGCTTTATAATGCATCAATGACGTTGCATTGTGCAACGATCACTCTTTGATTTCGGAATTTTTCAGATGTCGCCACAGGGAAGAGCGGTCAATCCCGAGCACCTTGGCAGCGCGGGTTTTATTCCGATCTACCTGCTCTAACACCCATTCGATATATTTTCGCTCCATCTCCCGCAGCGGCATCATTTGAGAATCCGGCTGCTCAAATGAGAAGACGCCGATTTCCGAAAAATCCGAAGGAAGATCCTTTACTCTGATGGTCTCATCACGGGACACGGCAACCGCGTGTTCTATGATGTTTTCAAGTTCACGGACATTACCGGGGAAATAATAGTTTTGGAGCACCGCCATTGCTTCTTCCGAGAATCCTGTGATTTCCCGCTGAAATTGCCTGGCAAACCGACGTAAGAAAAAATTCGCAATCAGCGGAATGTCCGCTTTGTGTTCTCTCAGCGGAGGCATATCTATGGATACCACATTCAGGCGGAAAAAAAGATCCTGGCGAAATAAACCGGCGCTGACCGCTTTTTTTAAATCCTGGTTGGTTGCGGCGATGACCCTGACGTCAATGGGAATCGGGCGGTTGCCACCGACTCGAATGACCTCTTGTTCCTCAATGGCCCGCAGCAATTTGACCTGCATGCTGGGGGGCATATCCCCGACCTCGTCCAGCAGCAGGGTGCCGCCGCTGGCGGTTTCCAGCAAGCCGGCTCTGGCGGATGAAGCGCCGGTAAATGCGTCCTTTTCATGACCGAACAGCTCGTTGGCCAGCAATTCCTCGGCGAATCCTCCGCAATTTATCGCCAGAAAATTTTTGCTGCGGCGCAGGCTATGATAGTGTATCATTGATGCGGCCAATTCTTTGCCCGTGCCGGATTCGCCTGAAATGAGCACATTGCAGTCCACTTTGGCAATCTGCTTTATCAATTTAATAACGTCGACGATCCTTCGGCTTTGACCGATCAATATCGGCTCTTCCAAATCACCCTTTATACGGGCTTCCAGTTTTGCAATCTGCTCTCGAAGTCGCTTTTTCTCAATGGCCTGTCCTGCCAAGTGCACCATTTCATCGGGTCTGACGGGTTTTTCAAGATAATGATACGCCCCTTTTTTTATGGCTTCGATTGCTGTCGGAATGGAAGCATAACCTGTTATCAAAATGACCTCCAGGTCTGGAAATTGGTTCTTTATTTCGGTGAGAAACTCCAGACCGTTTGTGTTTTCCATGACCAGATCCGTTATAACCAGGTCATAGGAACTCTTGGAAAGGCGTTTGAGCCCCTCGGCGCCATTTTTTGCCGTTGAGATATGAAATTTTTGCTTTTGCAGAATCCGCGCAAAGTTCTTGCGGGCAATTTCGTCGTCATCAACGATTAGTATTCGAGCTTGATCCATTGTTATCGGCCGGATTTGAGATAGATCCTAATGATTATCTTTTGCTTATAAAAAATTATGTGTCAATGCAACTTAAAGTTACATACATCCGATGGCAATCTTAAAAATAAGCAAATCTAAAACATGCAGGTTACGGGTACCATCCCAATGGTTAGATGTCGGGGGAGGCGACAAAAAAAAAGAAGTGAGAATTGGAGAGAAGATAACCGAAGATATTTTTTATTCGTATTTTAAAATAAAGTTAACCGCTTCATCTAATTCGGTTTGATCTTCCAGCGCCCTGACGACCCGTTCAGCCAGCTCACTTAAGATTTTTCTGAGGGCCGTGGCCAGTTTGAGGGCATCTGCATCGTTGTCGACGTAGGACCCTTTGCTGATGGCCTGATCTATTAAGGCTAGAGGATTGTAACCATTTATCAGCAGCGCCTGCGGCAAGGCGTCGCCGATCAATTCAACGGCGTCTTTAAACTGTTTTTCCTTTTTGGCAGATTTGAGCTTTTCAATATGAGAATCGGCTGACCCGGTGCGACGCATAACCCGGATGATCTCATCGATTAGGTGATCTTTTTGATTTTCAATGACTTTGCGATAATAGGCCAGCGCGCCGATACCCAGGCCCTGGATTTCAGACCGGCAGCCCATCAGAAACAGGTCTTTATGATCACCCAGAATAGAGATCACCCGCGCAGAAACTCTGGGGCCAAACGGCGGCCATTCACCGATTTTAATGGCTTCACCTTCGTCGATGTCCGTATTCCAGCGGGCCATGATGGCAAAGATTTTAGAATGCGTCCGGCAGTTGGCGCAGGAATAATGCAAGAATATGCGGGTCCACTTTTCGCTTAAGGGAACTTTTTTCGTCTGGTAGGAATCAAAAAAGCGAACGCCGCCGCAAATGCTGTTGGGGCAATGCAGCTTTAAACGCGGTTTCATTAAAATGGGTATCGAATTGGGACTTCTCTTGATGCCCAGATTGCTGACGGCTTGTGCTTCTCCCGGCGGGTATTTACTCAGAAAATCTTCAAATTTGACAGCTTCAATACGGGTGAGATTTTGCTTTGCTGCAGCTGCAGTATTCATGCTAAAGCCTTTAGTTAAAAGGGCCTAAGGAATATCAAAAAAATAACCAAATGCCGGAATGGTTCGGCAAATTTCAGACACCTTGATATGGATACCCGAAGCACATCATAAAGTCAAGTATTATAAATAGTTAGAACATTTTATCTCATATAGTTATCTACATTTCGACATATTAATTTAAATAGTAAAAAGCCGGGGCAGCCCCATCGCCGCCCCGAAGTATTTTTGTTATGCTAGATGTGCATTTTTAGCGCAGATCTTTAATCCAGGATGAACTCTTAAACCAGCGGTCATTCATTTTGCGCAATTGACCACTGCCATCCAGCATTTGCATATAGTTGTTCAGCCAGTTGATCAGTAACGTGTCTTCTTTAACAGCAATTCCCAGAGGCTCAAAGGTCAGGCGCGACTGTCCGGCAACGAGGCCTTTTTCCTGGTAACGGAAGGCCGTAAAGGCGCAAAAAGGATAATCAGCGATGAGCACATCAATTTTATCATCAAATAAAAATCCCAGCGCTTCATCATAGGACTTAGCACTCACCAGTTTTGCCTGGGGTGCGGTACGCTCAACAAACGCCTGACTGGTTGACGCCTTGAGGGCGGCGATCCTGAATTTTGGATCATTTAAACTCTCCGCAGCCTGCAGGGTTGCAATGGTCTGTGTTTTGGTCAACATTCCTTTACCGGATATGTAATAAGGGCCGATGAAGGCCACCTTGAGGTTGCGCTTCGGCGTCATGGTCATGCTCGACAAAATGATATCCACTCTATCGGCATACAGGGCCGGGAGCAGTTCCGCAAAGGGCATGGTCTTGAAACGGACGTTTACACCCATACTGTCTGCAATTCGTCTGGCGATATCGGCATCCATGCCGATGATTTTACCGTCTTTGGTCGTGGCGTTCAGGGGAGGTTGCGCGCCGGTGGTGCCGACAACCAGTTCGCCATTTTTCAGAATGCGGTCCAGGACATCGCCTGCCGGCGCGCTGGCAACAAACGACAGTACCAGCAAGGATACGAGCGTAGCTATGAAGATCGTCTTTCGCATGGATGTTCTCCTCTCGTCAGAATTTAATCGGCAAAAGCATATACGTAAAAGCGGGTCGAAATACAAACACTAATCTTCTAAATTAAACCCACCCAGATGGGTATTCAGGTACGGCAACACAGCAAAGATATCCTGCTCCAGCTCGGCGATGCGGTGCAGGGATTCAAAAACCGGATTTTGCTCCGCTTTAAAAAAGTCATTGAGCGTTAGATGCATTTTTGAGATCAGGTTCTAACATCATTGATCACCAAATAGCAAATCGTTATTCGCACGCTACGATCTCGGGCAGGGGAACGCTTTAGGACGCCGGCAATCCACCTGTGTTCGGCTGAATACGGTCGTCGCCGCCAAACCTCAGTTTGTTTAAGCGCTTAAAAACCTTGACCAAAACAACGATCCCATGATATTAAACAAGTGGGTTTCCAAAGCGAGTACCCCTTTTAAGGGAATGTCATGAACCAAGCAAAAACAACCCTGTTTTTCTGAAAGAAAGACAGGGTTGTGTGTTTTTGCAGCCTAAATGGCTAAGGAACTTGAATATTGCACGAGAAGGCACACATAAAGCCGTTGACGCTGGATATCGTATTTAAGCTTTTGGGAACCCAGAACATACCGGGCTCCCCCAGAGAGCTTGACATCCTGTCCATCCGGATTACCGAACTGGTCCGAACAAATGGTGAACAGTGGATACGCGATAACCGCCAAAAGCTGATCGACGAGTGGTACTATATTGTGCGCCAGGGCATCATCACTTGAAATGCTCGTTTTGGATCTTAAGTTTATGCAATTCACCATTCATGGTGGATTTTTTTTAGGGGTAAAACCCAAGACCTGTTACTGGTGGATTACCCCAAAGCACTATTTAAGCCAAATAGGAGAATCATATGACCAACCGCTTGTTTGAACCCTCTGAAATAAATGGCATGAAACTGCAAAATCGATTTGTGCGCTCGGCAACCTGGGAAGGCCTGGCTGCCAAAGACGGCAGCTGCGCGTCGCAACTCGTCGGCCTGATGGAAACCCTGGCCAAAGGCGGTGTTGGATTGATTATCAGCAGCCACGCCTACGTCCAGAAGGTCGGCCAGGCCGGCACCGGACAGCTGGGCATCCATAACGATGACCTGATCCCGGGGCTCAAAAAAATGACTGCTGCGGTCCACGGCCAGAACGGCAAAATTGTCTGTCAGCTGGCCCATGCCGGTTTTTTTGGAACTGAAAAATTATCCGGGCAAACCCCAATTGCGCCTTCGGTAATAGACGGTATCGCGAAAGGCATGCGCAGGGAGATGACGGCTGAAGATATCCAGCGTGTGATAACCGCCTTTGAGGCTGCCGCCCGCAGGGCTAAAATCGCCGGCTTTGACGGTGTTCAAATCCACGCTGCCCATGGTTATCTACTCAGTGAATTTATCTCGCCCATGTTCAATCACCGCACCGATGAATACGGCGGCTCCATCGAAAACCGCGCCAGACTGCCGCTGGCAGTGCTGCAGACCATTCGCGAGGCTGTCGGCGCGGATTATCCGGTGTTAATCAAACTCAATTGCAAAGAGTTTGTCGACGAAGGATTGCAGCCGGAGGAATTCGTCCAGGTGGGTAAAATGCTTGCAGATGCCGGCATCGATGCCATTGAAATCAGCGGCGGCATTCCGGTCAGCCCCAAAACCCGCCCCAGCCAGTTGGGCATTAATAAGGAAGAAAAAGAAGCCTATTTTCAGCAAGAAGCCAGAGCGCTCCGGAAAGCAGCCGATGTCACCCTCATTCTGGTGGGCGGTACCCGCTCATTTAATGTGGCAGAAGGCCTGGTGGCAGAGGGTGTGGCGGATTACATTTCCATGAGCCGGCCGCTGATCCGCGAGCCGCATTTGATCAACCGCTGGAAAGCCGGGGATCTGACCAAGTCAGCCTGCGTATCGGACAATCTGTGCTTTCAGCCCGCCATTAAAGGCGAAGGCATCTACTGCGTCACCGAAGAACGCGAACAGGCCAAGCAAAAATAAGGCTACTGGCTGCTGGCCACTGGCTCCCGGCAGTCAGTCAGAAGTCACAGCTTTTAGCCACGAGCCAGCAGCGAGAAACCGGAAGCCAAACAGCCAACTTCTAAAACTTGAATCCTGAACCGAACCGGACCTAAATTGATAAATTCTAAGCGTAGAAACTCCTTTTCACCCTTAAATGACGACTAAGATGACAAATTATGAAAGAAGTGACTGCGGCGATATTAGAAAAGGATGGAAAGATCCTGATTGCCCGGCGTAAAGCCGATGACCGCCAGGCGGGCAAGTGGGAGTTTCCCGGCGGCACGCTTGAGTCGGACGAGACGCCGCAGGAGTGCCTGCAACGGGAAATGCAGGAAGAATTCAGTATTCGCGTTACGGTCGGTCAAATCGTTGGCGAAAGCATCTACGATTACGAGCACGGCACGATCAAACTGATCGCCTATCAAGCAAGCTGGGACTCCGGCAAGATGATGTTAAATGAGCATGCGGCGTTCAGGTGGGTGTCACCCGTTCAGCTGGCTCAATTTGATTTTGCGCCGGCCGATAGATCCCTTGTGAAAAAATTACAGCGCCAAGAAAAAGAGGGTCGGCCCGGCAACTAACTAGAAACTATCTCAAAAATAGTAGATCACGTCCAAGGGCGCGGCGCAAAACCGATTCGAAAACGGAGTATACACGGTAGTATTCGAGTATTTCGAATCGGTTTTTAACAAAGCCCTTGGGCGTTAGATGCATTTTTGAGATAGTTTCTAAGATTTTTTCACCTTTAGTCGCTGGGCACCGCAGAAAACATATAAACCCTCGTCATCGACCAATGTTGCCAGGGTCATGTTGAGCTCGGAGGCCAGATCAACGGCCAGTGCTGTCGGACGCGATAAGGCAAAAATAGCCGGAATGCGGGCACGAGCCGCTTTTTGAACCAGCTCGTAACTGATGCGGGAAGATAAAATGGCCAGTGCGGCGCTCTCGAGCGTCTTTTCCAACAGGGCTTTACCGATGGCCTTGTCCAGGGCGTTATGCCGCCCGACATCTTCAGCCACCGATAACACGTCATACCGTGTATTGTATAAAACAGCGGCATGCGACGCTTTTGTCTCGCGGCGCAGGGATTGCTGGGCCGTCAGATTTTCAAGACAGGCGCAGGCCTTCTGGCTGTCTAACGAGGGAACATCCGGCACGGGTTTAATCAGCTGATATAGCTCTTCGACCAGTTCTTTTCCGCAGATGCCGCAACTGGTCTGACTGATAAAACCCCGTCGATCCAATGTTCTGGAAACTTTCTTCCTTCTGGCAGGCGTTAGGGTCACCGCAATGACATTGGTATCCTCGCTGTCACAGAAGGCAACGGCGGTGACATCATCCATTGCGTCGATGATGCCTTCTCCCAGACAAAATCCGGCGGCATGCGCCGTTTCATCCCCCGGCGTGCGCATGATGACCGAATAAGGTTTACCCTCCAGGCGGATGGAAAGCGGCTCTTCGCCGACAAGACGTTGCCCCGAGGTGTTGTCGGCGCCCTGGCCCCAGAAGATGATTTTATGATGGGTGGAATCGCTCATATTCATTTTCATGCATAATTCAGGGTACCATTTAAGATATAATCGGCAACCTGATTTTCAAGTGTAAAACGGGCATTTATCGCAGCAACCGAATGTCGTCCCTATGTAGCAGGCGATGCATCTTGCCGGCAAATGGCTTGTTGAAGAAAGATTCCAGCGAGCGACTGATGACGGCGATCTTGTCGGCATCGATACCCGTCTCGATCCCCATCTGGGAAAGCATCCACACGAGGTCTTCAGTGGCGATATTGCCGGAGGCGCCCTGGATAAAAGGGCAGCCTCCCATGCCGCCGAAGGAGGTGTCAAAATGATTCACTCCCAGCGGTAAGGCCGCCAGCACATTGGCAAGGCCTTTGCCCTCGGTATCATGCAGGTGCAATATGACCGGGATATCGTTGGCCAGCTCGACCACCCGGGCGCATATCTGCTGTATGGAATGCGGGTTGGCCATCCCGGTAGAGTCCGCCAGTACGAGTTCATCGATGCCCAGGTCAAGCTGCTCTTTAACGATATCAAAGACAACTTGAGGATCGATGGCCCCCTCGAACCGGCAACCGAAGACACATTGCAGCCCGCCACTCATGGCCAGCCCGTGCGCCTTGCCGATTTTAACCATCTCCGCAAGCTGCCGGCGGGCTTCAACCAATGAAACATTTGCGTTTTTGCGGCTGTGGGTATCGCTGGCTGAAATCGAAGCGGAAACGTGCTTCAAGCCCGCGTCCGCCGCCCGCTCGATGCCTCTGGCATTAAGCACCAGGGCACTGAAAATGACACCGGGTTGCGCTTTCAAACCGGCACACAGTGCTTCGGCATCGGCCATCTGGGGAATCAACCTGGGGTTTACAAACGAAGTCACCTGAATGCGCCGCACACCGGCATCGATCAGCATGTCGATGAGTTCCAGCTTTTTGACCGTCGGCAAAGGGGTTTTTTCGCTCTGCAGGCCATCGCGCAGCCCCTGCTCTTCAACTACCACCCTGGAAGGATAAGGCGTCATCGGTTTCATCCGTTCAATACTTTATCGTCTGCGGCGTATCTGTCAGGTTTCAGGTTTCAGAGGTTCAAATTTTTAGTGGTTCGGCCGCTGGCTACTCGCTTCCGGCTACTGGCTATGAGCCAAAGGTCAGTGACCGACAGCCAGCTGCCAGAAGCCCGTGACCAGCAGCCATAAACATTTGAACCCATGAACGCAGAACCTTTGAGCCAGAGGGATAACAATAGGGTATCCCTGATGAATTGAAATGTATTTATAGCTTTTAGACCCTCAGGGATCAACCTCTTTTGATTGGTCCCCCAACGATGGCCACTCAATCAGGGGTTTTGACCAATTCTTAATTTTACGTTAAAATTATACCTGAATCTTACATGAAAATTAATGAGACGTTTTAATCACCTTTAATGGAAGCCTCCGACGCGTGCAAAATCCAGGTAATAAAGTGTAATTTGACAGCTCATGCAATGATCGATCTCGCATAACTAGACGGCATTAACTTCAGATATGAATCAGTTCAGCAAGCATAAAAGATTGTGGATTGTCGCGCTCTGCCTGTACGGAGCCCTGATCCTTGCACACGCTGCTGCGCCATTGCTATGGGCCGAGCAGACCCAGGCGGAGAAAGCGCGGCAGCGGATGCTCAATCTGGAGGCGGCCAATGCCCTCTGGCGACTGAAGCGGGCCCTGGAAAAGGAAGGCTTTTACGCCGGCCGCGTCAGACTGAATGTCTGGCGTGCGGCGGCCATGGATGCCGGGAAATTCGATCCCCAACAATATGAGGAATTCAAGCTGCAACTGTATCAAAAATCGATCAACGACTCTTTACAATGCTTCGAATATTATATCGAACAGAACAGCCCGCACGATGCCAAAATGTGCCTGCAAACCTGGAAAGTTCACGCCACCGAAATCGATCAATTCGACGAAAACACTTACAAGGAGCTGGTCAAACGGCTCGACGAACTGAAAGATAAGTCCGAATAGATTTTAAAGCCTTGCCATCCCGGCCAGCACGGCATCGGCAAATTCGGCGGTGCCGGCCTGTCCACCCAGATCCGGCGTCAATACCTTTCCCTCTGCGGTAACGGCTTCAATGGCCGTCATCAAATCGGCAGCCGCATCTTTTTGATCGAAGAATTCCAGCATCATCACCACCGACCACAACATGGCGATGGGGTTGGCAATCCCTTTGCCGGCAATATCCGGCGCCGAGCCATGCACGGGCTCGAACATAGAGGGGTGGGCTCTTTCCGGGTTGAGGTTGGCCGAAGGCGCAATGCCGATCCCACCGGCCACGGCCGGTCCCAGATCAGATAGAATATCGCCAAACAGATTGCTGGCCACGACTACATCGAACCAGTCCGGATGCTGAACGAAATGGGCGCTTAAAATATCGATATGAAATTGATCGGCGCTGACATCCGGAAATTCTTCGCTAATCTCTTTAAAGCGCTCGTCCCAGAACGGCATGGTGTGAATAATGCCGTTTGATTTGGTGGCTGAGGTCAAATGCTTTTTTGGCCGGCTTTGCGCCAACTTAAATGCATAGCGCAGGATGCGATCAACGCCCTGGCGCGTAAAGATCGACTCCTGGATGACGGTCTCGCGTTCGGTTCCCTCGTAAAGCCGTCCGCCGATCTGAGAATACTCGCCCTCGTTGTTTTCCCGGACAATGTAAAAATCGATATCTTCAGCCAGGCGCTCGGCCAGCGGCGAGCGGATGCCGGGCAGCAAGCGCACCGGGCGCAAATTAACATATTGCTCAAAATTCCGGCGGATGGGAATCAACAATCCCCACAAAGACACGTGATCCGGCACGTCGGGATCGCCCACCGCTCCGAGCAAAATTGCATCAAAACGGCTCAGCTGCTCAATACCATCGTCGGGCATCATGAATCCATGCTTTAAATAGTGCCTACAGCCATAAGGAAATGTATCGAATTGAACCGCAAAACCGTAACGGCCGGCCAGATCCTTTAGCACCCTTACCCCTTCGGGAACCACCTCGCGCCCGATGCCATCTCCCGGAATCAGCGCGATCTTCAACTTCTCCACTTTATTCATTTGGCTCATTTTTCGCGTGTGCCCATTTTACGAATGGGTCTGATTTTACGTGTTGAGCTAGTTGCTGATTCCCAATATTTGTCTGGCTTCATCGCAGGTAGCCACTTCGTATCCCATCTGATGGATGAGCGAAACGATCCGTTCGACCAGCTCGGCATTTGTCTGGGCGGCTTTGCCCGGTGCAAAATAAGGACTGTCTTCAAAACCCACTCGCACCACCGAAGCCCCCATGCCAATGGCGGTGGCCAGCAGAGCGAAATCCTGCATGCCGGCATGGATCACTCCCCAGTGCACGTTTTCTTCGGGCAACAGGGTTTTCATAAAAAAAAGCGTTTCGGGATTGGCCGGCAACGCCCAGCGTACCCCCAGAACAAAACCGATCGAATACGGCGGTTTGAGCACCCCTTCATCGACCAGCTGGCGGTAGGCAGGCAGCATACCGGCGGCAAAAATCTCAAGTTCCGGAACCACGCGGGTTTCCTCCATCCTGCGGGCCCAGTAGCGAATATCCGGCATCCGGTTAATGTAGACATCTTCGCCGAAATTGATGGAACCCAGATTTAAGGAGGCCACTTCGACGCGAGGATCGTCTAAAGCCACACAGCGCTGCTCCAGGGTTAAATCGGTCAGACCGCCGGTGGAGCCCTGGAGGACAATGTTCGAAGATTGTCTGATCAGATCAAGGGTCGTGGAAAAATCCGTTAGATCTTCGGTCTGCTTGCCCTGCCGATCCCGCACATGCATATGAACCATGCTGGCGCCGGCCTTCTCACAGGCAATCACCTGTTGAGCGACATCTTGCGGAGTCAACGGATTGACTGAAGGGGGTTTCATTTTTTTGCCGGTCGGGGCAACGGCAACGATAATTTTTCGAGGTTTGTAAACGTTCATCGAGTCCATTTCCGGTAAAATGTATTGTTGTTTAACGGTTATAAAATTTTGTAAATTGGAAATCGACTGTCTGTCAATAATTATTCGGTATTCGCACCGGATCGACATCCATACAAGGTTGCCATAAACGCGAATTACAGGGTATAAGACATCATTTTTTAATCGAGGGGCGTTCTGCAAACGGGAGCAGCGGGCATGACAAAATTTATTTATTCATTTGGTATCATTTTATTCGGGTTGTTGCTGGGATATCTGATTCAGGTTCTGGTCCGACGAAAACGGATCGAATTGCCCATTCACATTGATGATCTTAGAAAACTGCTGCAACGCATTGCCCTTCTTTTTCTCAATCCGGTTGCCATCGTCGGGGCCATCTGGGTGGTCAACATCCAAAATGTTCGCCTGGCCGCATTGCCGTTTATCGGATTTTTTGCCTTGCTTGTCGGAGGTCTGCTGGCATTGGCGGTTTCACGAATACTCCGGCTAGAGCCCGAGAGAACCGGCGCCATGTTTGGCTGCGGCTCGTTTACCAATATTGGTTCCATTGGTGCCATGGTCTGCTTTGTTTTCTTGGGAGAAAAAGGATTTGCCCTGGTTCCGATATATAAAATATTTGAAGAATTGTCCTATTATGCAATTGGATTTCCGATTGCCAAATACTACAGCAGTAGCGCCAGCCAGGAGCGTGTCAGCGAACGGATCAAGAGCCTGAGCCGGGATCCATTTATTCTGGTGGCGCTCTCCAGCATCATCCTTGGCGGTTTGCTCAATTTTAGCGGTGCCCGGCGACCTGATTTCTATAAACCCATCATTTCCATATTCGTGCCATTGGGCACCATTTTGCTGTTGACATCCATCGGGCTGGCGCTGAAATTCAGAAAGGTCCGTGACTATCTCAAAGAATGTGTTTCGGTTTCCATCATAAAATTCAGCCTGGTTCCCATTCTTACAACCTCTCTGGCATATATGATTGGCTTTGGCAGCATCGACAATGGCTTGCCATTAAAAGTTGTCCTTATCCTATCCGCCATGCCGGTGGCATTTAATGCCTTGATCCCGCCATCGATTTACGATCTGGATCTGGACCTGGCCAATTCATGCTGGTTTTTTACGACCGCGCTGCTCGTTATCGTATTGCCGGTCTTACTGATCCTCATAAATTCGATGTAAATTCAACACCAAAATTGCGTGCATTCGCTTATTCTGCAGCACTCAACAGCTGCCATTATCTCTGCGTCATTGCGTCTTCAATGTGCTCAAAACCGATGATGCCATTCTCAACTCGGCTGAACTGTAATTCTGGCGGTTTATATTTCATCTAATCTAAATTATTAATAATATTGAAAAAAATAATTCTTGACAATACAATCACAAATCTGTATTGAATTTTGCATACAAAATGCAAAATGCAATTTAAGGCAGCTTTCAACTTGCCA